>JACXUW010000030.1 GCA_014763705.1 Micrococcales bacterium
GGGCCCCGCCGCCGAGCTGCGCCGCGGCGCGGAGCGCCGCCTTGAGCCAGTACAGAAAGTCCTCCCGGGCCGAGCAGTGGCTACTCGGCCCGGGGTTCCGGAGAGCGTCTCGAACCTGCGTCGTTGCGCCCGCGCAGCGGCAGGACCGGAAGTTCAGCCGGGCACATCCTGGCCGGTGATGGCTCCCGGCGTATGTCTGTGCACGACGAGGTTGACGACCAGTAGGAGAAGGCCAAGCGGTGGCACGAGGAACAAGAGCAAGAACCACCACAGGGGCTTGATGCTGATCCACGGCCGCAGCCAACCGCCGGACACGTGCCTTGCGTACAGCGCGATCGCGGTTGCCAAGACTAGGAAGACCGCCACGCTGATCCAGTTGATGCGAAAACCCAGTTCGACATCCACGCGACGAGGCTACCTAGATGTGGCACGGCTCGCGGCAGAACGCTCTGAGCTGTGCCCTCACCTACCCGTAAGGCGCAACATGCGAGTCACCACTCGCGGCTACGCGACATTGGCCCGAATGAGGCGGCCGGCTGCGGTGGCTGATTCATACTGTCGACCGTGGCGGCCTCGGGGAATCAACGCGTGGTCATTGCGAGTGGTCAGTACCGAGCCTGCGTCATCGGAGTTCTGGTGCTGCTCGCACTCATGACGCTTGGTGGCGTGGTCGACCCTGTTCCAAGCGTCGGTGGTCCCGCATGGCCGGGCTTGTTCATCCTGGGCATCT
This sequence comes from Micrococcales bacterium, assembly GCA_014763705.1. Classification (GTDB taxonomy): domain Bacteria; phylum Actinomycetota; class Actinomycetes; order Actinomycetales; family Dermatophilaceae; genus Phycicoccus. The sequence continues at coordinate 731 of JACXUW010000030.1, forward strand.
CGGCCGTGCTGATTGTTCGTGCCGCCAGGCTCGGCTTGGTGGTTGAGCGGGACGACGTCACGACTCGCGGCCTTTTGGTCAGCCGACGCACGTCGACCTCAGACGTGCTGCACGTCGAAGCGGTTGGATACAGCGGGCAGCTGAATTGGTACGGACAATCGCGCTTCCTCCGGATGCTCCGACTCGATCTCCGCGATGGCCAGCGAGACGTGCCGATGGTTGTCGCATTCGGCAAGCGGGCCCATCCGCTCCAGCAACGGGCCAACGCAGCCTTAGGCGAGGTCCGGGCCAAGCAGGCGTGACCCAACACCATCGCCTCGGTACGGCGCGCTCTGCGGCATTTGCGGAAGGTTGCGAACGCCGCAAGAGCGGTCATTACCCTCTGGGCATGGCACTGGCCGGTCCCACCGCGATCACCTACGTCGGCCTCCCGATTTCCGCCGGCGGCGCACACTCGCTGGGCCGAATGCCCGTCGCGACGGCGTACGAGCGCACGCTGCACTTCCTGTCCAGCTGCACGCGCCTGCTGCTCCCACCGACCCACCGGCTACTGGTCAGCGACATCGGCGTGCCCCTCCGGCCCCCGGAGAGAGCTGAACTTCGTCGTCGCTTTGGGGACGGCGATCTCATCGATCTCCAACCGGAGCAGATCCCTGATGCCCTCGGCTTCCTCGCAGACATCTCGCCGCCGACAGCGAAACAGATGGGCGGCCTGTGGCTGACGGTCGACGCCCGGTTCCGCATCCTCGATCCTCAGACCGGTGGACTGCTGCCGGGCCAGGACCCAGAGCGCTATGCGGGAGTCCAGTACCAGTGGGACGACCCGCTAGGGAGCAGCCGCCTGGCACTCAGCCTGCACAGCCGGGCGACGCTCGCCGTCGATCTTTGCCTCCCCGACGCAGATGACGCAGTCCTGGACCGAGTCCTTCCGTGGCTTCAGACAAACTTGCCCTGCAAGTTGTCTTCGAAGCACTGGATGCATTGGACGCCGACCAAGACCGGTTCATTCAAAGGACGCAAGATGGCGTCCCCGCTCCACCGGAGTGAACCACCCTCGACGTAAGAGCTACATCGCGGCAAAGTCGGGCGCTTCACTAGTCCTGCGCGTCGGCGCGAGATCTCTCCTCGACTTCAGAATCCAAAGGGTCCGGCGCCGGCGGAGACACAAGCCCAGCCACCACGAGGGCGATGAGAGTTGTGACGAATGCCGCCGTGCCTCCGTATCTACCCTGCACCCAAAAGGCCAGAGCAAGGACAATCACACGGGCGGCGAGGAACGACCAGCCGGCGGGCGTAGACAAGGTCCAGCGGGCCGCCAAGCCGATCCCTCGCCAGCTCCGGAACCCGAGTTTGCGCACCTCCGCATCGTAGAGAGGCGGGGTCGCCTTGCGGGTCAGTTTGTCACCGGCCCCGTAGAAGCGAGACGTGCGCTCATCGGCAGATCCGGACGGATGTGCCGACGTTGAGACCTGCCCTACTTGCCCGCGAGTGACCCATTGGTGCAACTGACACTGACTTCTCCTTGAACGAAGGCCTGGCCGGGCGTCACATTGGCTGAAGCAAGCAGGTGCACACCCACTCGATGGCATCGCCCGGGGGTCGGCTCCCCATCCTGGCCAGTGGCCCGTCAATCAGCGCCGCACACACTCCCTTTCGCGCCTGCTAGTTCGTCTCCTGAGCGACCCCCAGGGGCCTAGAGACGTATCGGCGACCTGGCCGCCCTGGACCGGGTGTGCCGGGTGACGGGGTCGCACTAGTCACCCGGCACACCCTCGGGAAGGGGTGGCCACCCGTGACACACCCTGCTGACTCGCGTACGCGTTCGGAGTTCAGTGGCTTCGGTCAAGACGCGCCGCTGGAGCTCGCCGCGGGCCTGGACCTGTCCGGACTCGTGGCCCGCTTCCGGGACGGCACCAACGACGCCCTGCTCGACACGATGACCGCGGTGCACAACTGCGCCCGCCCGGTCCGGCTTGCCGGGTCCTCGACCACCATCGACGCCCGGACCGGCGAAGTGCTCTCGACGTTCCGCTCAGCGGACGCGCCTCTGGGGGTGCTGTACCGGCCGTGCGGGAACCGGCGCGCCCACGTCTGCCCCGCGTGCTCGCGCACCTACGCCCGGGACACCTTTGCGCTCATCAGTGCCGGGGTCGCCGGTGGCAAGACCGTTCCGGAACAGGTGGCGAACAACCCGCTCCTCTTCGCCACGTTCACCGCGCCTTCGTTCGGGCTCGTGCACGGCCACCGCGGCGGGAGACCCTGTCGACCTCGGCGCCGGGACGACCGCACCCGCTGCCCGCACGGACGGCCCCTGTGGTGCACCGCAATCCACGAACCCGGGGATGCGCATTCGGGCTCCCCCTTGTGCTCTGACTGCTACGACACCGCGTCGGCGGTGATCTGGCAGTGGCACGCCCCCGAGCTGTGGCGGCGCACGACCATCGCCCTGCGCCGAGCCGTCGCCGCGCACCTCGGGGTGACGGAGTCCGGGCTGGGGCAGCACGCCTCGATCCAGTACGCCAAGGTCGCGGAGTACCAGGACCGCGGCCTGGTGCACTTCCACGCCCTGATCCGCCTCGATGGACCCACCGCGGCCGGGATCGGAGCGCCCGCCTCGGCCGCCCTCGACGGTCCGACCCTCGCCGCACTGGTCCGCGACACCGCGCCCGGCGTGACGGTCCTGGCCGAACCGGTCGACGACCAGGACAGTCCGCGCGTTCTGGCCTGGGGAGCGCAGCTCGACGTGCGCGTGGTCACCGCCGGCCACCGCGTCGACGATCCCGCCGCCGCCTTGACTCCCGGGCAGGTGGCCGGCTACTTGGCGAAGTACGCCACGAAGGACGCCTCCGGTCTGCACGGGGAGGGCCAGCAGCGCCCGCACATCACCGCCTTCCGTGCCGCCTGCGCCGACCTGGCCGACCGCGCCGCACGCCACCAGGGCGAGGACCACGACTACCAGCGGATGAGCCGGTGGGTGCACATGCTCGGCTTTCGCGGCCACTTCGGCACCAAGTCCCGCCGCTACTCCGTCACCCTCGGAGCCCTGCGCCGCTCCCGGGTTCGCTGGCAGCAGGTCACGGCCGAGTCCCGCCGCACCGGGGAACCCATCGACACCCGCGACCTCGAGCGCCGCCTCCTGGCCGACGACGACGAGGAGACCACCCTCGTGATCGGCTCGTGGACCTACCTCGGCACCGGCTGGCGCGACGCCGCCGAGGAGGCACTCGCCCTCGGGGCCGCTGCCCGAGCCCGCGAGTACGACCAATGGCGGGCCGAGCAGACCAACCCCAATCGCCGAGAGAGAGGACGTTGTCATGGATGACAGGTTGTTGTACCGGGTTCCCGAGGTTGCCCGCTTCCTGAGCCTGAGCCGGTCGAAGGTGTACGTGCTGATGCAGTCCGGGGCTCTCCCTTCAGTCCGCATCGACGGCTCGCGCCGGGTGCGCGGCAAGGACCTCCGCGAGTTCGTGGACAGCCTGCTTCCCCGGGTGTCGTGATGGGCCAGCTGCGAGACGGCATCATGAAGCGGGGCAGATCGTGGTCCTACGTCATCCGGGTGCCGAGCCCGCAGACCGGGCTGAGCAAGCCCACGTGGGTCGGCGGTTTCGCGACCGAGGCCGAGGCAAAAGCGGCGCGTGACCGAGCACGAGTGGCCGCTCATCGCGGCGAGTACGTGACTCGGAGCCGGCTCACGGTGGCGTCGTATCTCCAGGAGTGGTTGGCGACGCACCGGGTGGAGGTCAAGCCGAAGACGCATGAGGACTACCGGCGGTTGGTGGAGTCCTACGTCATTCCACACCTGGGTCGAACGCCGTTGCAGAGCGTTCGCCCGGCGACGTTGACGACGTTGTACGCGATGCTGCTGAAGGAGGGCGGAAAGGGTGGCCGTCCCCTGTCGCCGCGGACGGTGGGGTACGTCCACGCGGTGCTGCGGAAGGCCTTGAACGATGCCGTGGTGGTCGAGCAGCTGCTCCCCTCCAACCCGGTGCTGCTGGCCAAGCGGCCGCGCGTCGAGGTCATGCAGGCGCAGATGCCCGACCGGGTGTGGGATGCCTCGCAGCTCGCGGCGTTCCTGAACGCGGTCAGCGGTGAGCGGCTTCACCCGTTCTTCCGCCTGGCGGCGTTCACGGGTGCCCGCCGCGGTGAGCTGCTGTTCCTGCATTGGGGCGACGTCGACCTCGACGACGAGGCGCCGCACATCGTGGTGCGGGGCACGGTCTCGATCGTCGGTGGCCGGCGGGTCGACGGCACCACCAAGAGCGGCCGGGTGCGCACGGTGGGACTCGACCTGGGAACGGTGGCCGTCATGCGGGCCTGGCGGGCTCGACAGGAGGACGAGCGTCGGTTCGCTGACGGTTCCTGGCGTGGAGCCGGCCGGGTGTTCCTGACCGAGCTGGGTTCCCAGCTGCCGCCGGACCGTCCGGGCGAGGTCATGCGGCGCGTCATTGTGGAGCACAACAACCGCTCGGGCTCGCCTCCGCTCCCGCGGATCCGGTTCCACGACCTGCGACACACGCACGCCACGCTGCTACTGCGAGCAGGCGTCCCGGTGCACGTCGTCGCGGCACGGCTGGGTCACGTTGACCCGGCCATCACGTTGCGGGTCTACGCGCACGTGCTGAGGGACCAGGCCTCGGGGGTCGCGGAGGTGTTCGCCCAGGTCGTCGGGCAGGCGGCTTCGCCGGCCGGTGACCCGGCTCAGACGGGCGGGAACGGGCGCTCTGTTAGCAAACCTGTTAGCAAAACGGCCGGCAGAGCCTCGGGCCGCGGTAAGCGCGCTCCGGGAAACGCCCAGGTCAGAGGGTGAATTACGGAGCTCCCCGGGTAGGAATCGAACCTACGTCGCTTGTCCTGATTCAAAGTCAGGCGGGCCCTACCAGCAGACCAACCGGGGACCGCGACCGGTGGCCGCTCACCACCGGCAGCCTAGTTGCCGCCGGCGCCCGGCGGCCGCCCCACCCGTCGAGTCGTCCTCGGCCGACCGGTCGACTGGCTAGCGTGGGGTCGTGACGTGGATCGTGACCGGCGGTGCGGGCTACATCGGCTCCCACGTCGTCCGGGCCCTGCAGCGGAGCGGACGACGGGTGGCCGTGGTCGACGACCTGTCCACCGGGCGCGAGAGCCGGGTGCCCCCGGACGTCCCCTTCCTGCGGGCCGACCTGTCCGAGGCGCCGATCGCGGACTGGCTGCGCGAGGTCGGCGCGACCGGCGTCGTGCACGTGGCGGGCCGCAAGTCGCCCACCGAGTCCATGGTGGACCCGCTGGCCTACTGGCGGCACAACGTCACCGCCACGACCCGCGTGCTCGAGGGGATGCGCGCCGCCGGCGTCGCGCGGATCGTCTTCTCGTCCAGCTGTTCGGTCTACGGGACGCCGACCGCTGCCGCGGACGAGGGCAGCCCCCTCGCCCCGGAGAGCCCCTACGGCCACAGCAAGGTGGCGGCGGAGCGCGCCATCGAGCAGTGCGGCGAAGCCCACGGGTTCGGCTGGGTGTCCCTGCGCTACTTCAACGTGGCGGGGAGCGCGGACCCGACGCTGGGCGACCTCGGTGTGCACAACCTCGTCCCGCTCGCGCTGCAGGCCGTCGCCGCGGGACGGGCCCCGGTGATCCACGGCGACGACTACCCGACCCCCGACGGGACCTGCCTGCGCGACTACGTTCACGTCGAGGACCTCGCCGAGGCCCACGTCGCGGCCGTCCGGGCCCTCGAGGAGGCTCACCCGGGGCGGGTGTTCAACGTGGGGACCGGGCGACCGCACAGCGTGCGGGAGGTCCTGGACGTGGTCGCCGACGTCACCGGGTCGGGGCTCGTGCCGGTCGTGGGGCCCCGGCGGGCCGGCGACCCCGCCGCCGTCCACGCCGTCGTCGACCGGATCCGTGACGAGCTGGGGTGGAGGCCGAGCCGCGACCTGCGCGACATGGTGGCCAGTGCGTGGGCCGCGACGGTTTGAGCCGAACCGCAGGTGGGTCGCGGGCGTAGATGCGATGCTGATGCCGACGCCCGCGACGACGGGCGCGTTCTGCAGGGAGGACGAAGGATGGGGAACGGGCGAGCGGTCGTGACCGGCGGAGCCGGCTTCCTCGGCAGCCACCTCTGCGAGCGGTTGCTCGCGGACGGCTACGAGGTGGTGTGCCTCGACAACTTCTCGACGGGCACGCCGGACAACGTGTCGCACCTGATGGAGGACCCGGCGTTCCGCCTGGTCCGCGCGGACGTCACCGACTTCGTCCACATCGGCGGGCCGGTCGACCTCGTGCTGCACTTCGCGTCCCCCGCGTCCCCCATCGACTACCTCCAGCTCCCCGTGGAGACGCTCAAGGTGGGCTCCATCGGGACGCTCCACGCCCTGGGCCTGGCCCGCGAGAAGGGGGCGAGGCTGGTCCTGGCGTCCACGTCGGAGACCTACGGCGACCCGCTCGTCCACCCGCAACCGGAGACGTACTGGGGCAACGTCAACCCCGTGGGACCTCGCGGCGTCTACGACGAGGCCAAGCGGTTCGGCGAGGCGGTCACCATGGCCTACCGGCGCACCCACGGCGTCGACACCGGGATCGTGCGGATCTTCAACACCTTCGGTCCCCGCATGCGGCCGTTCGACGGTCGCGCCATCCCGACGTTCATCCGTCAGGCCCTGGCCGGCGACCCCATGACGGTGGCCGGGGACGGCAGCCAGACCCGCTCGGTCTGCTACGTCGAGGACCTCGTCGAGGGCATCGTGCGCTTCGCGGGCACCGACCACTCGGGTCCCGTGAACATCGGCAACCCGGGCGAGATGAGCGTCCTGGCGCTCGCCGAGCTGATCCGGGACCTGTGCGGGTCCAGCTCCGAGATCGAGTTCATCGAGCGACCACAGGACGACCCCACGGTCCGTCAGCCGGACATCACCGTGGCGCGCGGCCTCCTGGGCTGGGAGCCCCGCGTGGACATCCGAGACGGCCTGCGCACCACGATCGCCTGGTTCGCGGACAGCGCCGCCACCTCGGCCCTCAACGCCTGACCGCCCAGCGGGCCCCCATGAGCACGTTCCGGGCGAGCGTCGTCGTGCCCGCCCACGACGAGGAGCGCTCCATCCCTCGACTCCTGCGCGCCCTGGAGCCCCGGGTGGTCGACGGCAGCCTCGAGGTCGTGGTGGTCTGCAACGGCTGCACGGACCGCACCGCGGAGGTGGTCCGCGCCACCTGGCCGGCGGTCACGGTCGTCGAGATCGACGAACCGTCGAAGTACCTGGCGCTGCGAGTCGGCGACCGAACCGCGAACGCCCTGCCGCGCGTCTACGTTGACGCGGACGTCGTCATCGACGGTGACGACGTCCTGCTGCTCGCCGACACAGTCCGAGAGGGCGCGGCCGTCCTGGCGGCGGCGCCCCGCCGGGAGCTGGACCTTGAGGGGGCGAGCCCCCCGGTGCGGGGCTACTACCGGGTCTGGGCACGCCTGCCCGCCGTGCAGGAGGGCCTCTACGGGCGGGGCGTGCTGGCCGTCGGTCGCGCAGGGTTCGACCGCGTCGCCGACCGGCCCGACGTGACCGGGGACGACCTGTACCTCGACCTGGCCTTCGGTCGTGACGAGCGCGTCGTCGTCGACGGGGCGCGCTCCCTGGTCCGTGGTCCGCGACGGACCACGGACCTGGTGCGCCGCCGGGTGCGCGCGGCGGAGGGGAACCGGGAGCTGTACGCCTCCGCACCGGAGCGGGACTCCCGGTCGGGGTCGATCCGTGAGGTCGCGCGCATCCTTCGCGCCTCTCGTGGCGACCCACGCACCGTGGCCGACGTGGCCGCCTTCGTCACGGTCACGGTGGCAGCGCGAGCCGTGGCCGGGTGGCGGCGTCTGCGGGGCGGGGAGCGGGGCTGGCTGCGCGACGAGTCGAGCCGCGCCTGAGCCGCTCGCTCAGGGGCGGTACCAGACCGTGCGGCGCACGGTCCCGGCCCGCAGGAGGTCCGAGACCGACACCCCCGCGAAGCGAGTATCGCGCAGCTGCTCCAGGAGCAGCCCATGGGCGGCCGCGCGATCGAAGGTCGGCGGCTCGTGGCCCGGCGGGACCGAGAGCCCGTCGTGGAGCAGCAGCACGCGCCCCGGTGCGATCTCCCGCAGCCCGCGGGCGGCCACCTCCTCGGGGGTCCCCTCCTCCCAGTCGTAGGCGGTCGGACCCCACACCACCGTCTCCAGGCCCAGCCCACGGACGGTGCGGTGCACGGCGCGGTCCTGGGCCCCGAAGGGCGGCCGGAACCACCGCAGGCCCTGCCCGGCGACCTCCTGCACCACGTCACGGGACTCGCGCAGCCGCACCTGCATCTCCGCCACGGGCAGGGAGGTCAGGCGCTCGTGGTTGTCCCCGTGCAGGGCCACCTCGTGGCCCGCCGCCAGCACCGACCTCAGGACGCCCGGGTGCTCGCGCACGCGGTCGCTGAGGACGAAGAACGTCGCGCGGCAGTCGGTGCGGTCCAAGGCGCGCAGGACGCCCGGGGTGACCTGCGGGTCCGGTCCGTCGTCGAAGGTCACCGCGATGACCTGGTCCTCGGTTCGGGTGCCCGCGACCGAGCCCACGGCCCACGCCGCACCGAGGTCGACGAGGGCACGCACCACCGACCGCGACCGGGGGCCCAGCGCCGAGCGCAGCCGCCAGCCGGCCGACCCGCCGCTCACGAGGACGTCTCCGTCCGCCAACCCAGGGCCGACAGCACGCGCCCCGCCACCACCGGCCAGGTCATCCGCGTCACCACGAGCTCGCGGGCGTTGGTGGACAACCGGGTCGCGAGGTCGTCGTCGGTGAGGACCGCCACGAGCCGGTCGGCCAGGGCACCGGGATCGCCGTGGGGAGCGAGCAGTCCGGTGACGCCGTCGCGCACGACCTCCCCACGGCTGCCGCGGTCGGTCGACACGAGGACCGAGCCGCGGGCGGCGGCCTCGAGGAGGACGTTGGGGAAGGCGTCGAACGCGGGGGCGATGGTGAAGGCGCGGGCGCGGCCGTACAGGTCGGCGAGCGTGCCCGGTGTGGCCGGGTCCCGTGGGTCCAGGCGGCCGACGACGCGCACCCCCTCCTCGTGGACGTCCGGAGTGCAGCCGACCACCGTCAGCTCGGCGTCCGGCACCCGACGACGGACGATCCGCAGGGCGTCGAGGACGAGCGGTCCCCCCTTCTGCTCCCAGTCGAGCCCGACGAACAGGATCCGACGGTCCCGGTCGCCGGCCGGGACCGGCGTGGCTCCCGGCGGCACGTTGGTCCCCGCGCCGACGACGACGACTCGCTCGGTGGGAACGCCGTAGTCGTCCCGGACGCTCGCGGCCGCCCACTCCGACAGGACGAGCACGACGCGACATCCGTGGAAGACCTCGCGCTGCACCTCGATCGCCTCCGCCACCGTGCGGGACCGACCCCGGCTGACGCTGAATGAGTCCGCGGCGACCGCCTGGGTCACCGTCGCGTCGGTGATGCAGTACGTCGGGAGCCCCAACCGGTGGGCACCGACGTGGGTCCCGACCTGGAGCACCGCCGACGCCTCGGACGCGGAGGCCACCCGAAGCACCCGCTGGGTGAACCGCTCGTAGCCGGCGCGCGACCAGTACCAGTCGGGGTCGATGCGCGGCGCGCGGCGCCCTCGCAGCTGTCCCCGGGCGAAGCCGCGCCAGTTGGGAGCCGTGAGGACGTCGCTCGGACGGAGCAGCCTCGTGGCCCGAGGGAGCACGTCCACGTCCTGCGCCGCCAGCTCCGTGAGGAGACGTCGACTGAGGCCGCTGAACGTCCGCACGTCCATGGGGTCACCGGGGGCGAGCGCCAGCAACCGGCGCGTCCGGTCCTCGATTGCCACCACCTCGTCCCTGCGCCGGTGCGATGATCTGGCCTGTGTCGGCACAGGCAGAGGGTCCCCAGCTGGTCGTCGTCACCGTGACGTACAACAGTCTCTCGCACCTCCCTGACTTCGCGCAGTCACTCGGCCGAGGAATGGGTGATCTTCGGTGGCACGTCGTCGTCGCCGACAACGCCTCGTCGGACGGCACCCCGGAGGCCGCGGAGTCCATGGCGTGGCCGCAGGGCGGGGCGGCGACGGTGGTCCGGACCGGGGGGAACCTCGGGTACGCCGGCGGCATCAACCGGGCCCTCGAGCTCGTGCCGCCCGAGCTGCCGGTGCTCGTCGTCAACCCGGACGTGCGGTTCGAGGAGGGTGCGGTCGTCCACCTGCTGGAGGCCCTCGGGCCGGACACCGGGATCGCGGTCCCGGTCCAGCTCGACCGCGACGGACGTCCTCTTCCCACGCTTCGACGCGAGCCGTCGGTGACCCGCGCCTGGGGTGAGGCCCTCCTCGGGGGCACCCGTGGCGGGGGGCACGACCGCCTGGGTGAGATGGTCACCGATCCCGCTCGGTACGGGGAGCCGACGACCGCGGACTGGGCCACCGGGTCGGTCATGGCGATCTCTCCTGCGTGCCGCGGGGTCGTGGAACCGTGGGACGATCGCTACTTCTTGTACTCGGAGGAGACCGACTTCGCGCTCCGGGCCCGGGACCGGGGCTTCCGGCTACGGCTGGTCCCCGAGGCCCGCTGCCGACACCTGCTCGGGGACTCCCACGTCAACCCCGCGCTCTGGGCCCTGCTGAGCGTCAACCGGGTCCGCCTGTTCCGTCGTCGCCACGGCGCGCTGAGCACCGCCGCCTTCCGTCTCGCGCTCGCGGCGGGGTCCGGCCTGCGCGCGGTCACCACGAGACGCGCCACCCACCGCGCCGCGTTCCTCGCCCTGGTCACGCCCGCCTCTCGGTGGCCGGAGCTGGGCCGCCGGCTCTCCCGAGGCACCTGAGCCCACCCGCCGGGGCGAATGGTGGATTCGTGGTCGGCGACACCGTCGTTCGCCGTACTCTGTCGGCACAGCGTCCGGAGGAGCCCCATGTACATCACGTTGCGAGACGACGCGACGCGAGGGTCCCGGACCGGCAGGACCCGGGTGGCCACGACGGTGCTGCTGCTCGGCGTCGTCAGCATGCTGACGGACATCTCCTCCGAGTCGGTGTCGGCGGTGCTCCCGCTGTACATCACGGCCGTCCTCGGCATGAGCCCCCTCGCGTACGGCTTCGTCGACGGCATCTACAACGGGGCGAGCGCCGTGGTTCGGCTGCTCGGGGGGTGGCTGGCCGACCGCGGTGACCACCCGAAGTGGGTCGCCGCCGCCGGATACGGACTGTCGGCCCTGACCCGCATCGCACTGCTCCCGGCCCACGGCTTCGCCGCGATCACGGCCGTGGTGACGGTCGACCGGCTCGGCAAGGGTCTGCGCACGGCGCCTCGGGACGCCCTCATCGCCGAGGCGAGCCCACCGGAGGCCCTGGGGCGCGCCTTCGGGGTCCACCGTGCGCTCGACACCTTCGGTGCGCTCCTGGGTCCGCTGCTGGCCTTCGTCCTGCTCGCGGCCCTGCCCGGCTCCTACGAGTCGGTGTTCGTGGTCTCGTTCGCGTTCGCCGTGCTCGGCGTCGCCGTGCTCGTCCTGCTGGTCCCCGACCTCAGGCCGCGGCGCGCGAGGGCCCGCTCCTCCGGCGCCACCGACGGTGCGACGGGCGGTGCGACGGACGGCGCGGGGACCGGCCCTCCGCCGCGCGCCCGGGTCTCGGTGCGCCTGGTCGCCGACCGGCGGCTGGGCAGGCTGCTGGTCGCCGCCGCACTCCTGGGCGTGCTCACCGTCGGCGACGGCTTCCTCTACCTCGCGCTCCAGCGTCGGGACGACCTGGCGACCGAGTTCTTCCCATTGCTGTACGTCGGGACCAACGTTGCCTACATGGCATTGGCCATCCCCCTCGGGCGGCTCTCGGACCGGGTGGGGCGCGGAGCGGTGTTCCTCGGGGGGCACCTGGCCCTCCTCGCGGCCTACCTCGTCGCCGCGGGACCGGGCGGCTCCTGGGTCGTCGTCGTCTGCCTCCTCCTCCTCGGCACGTTCTACGCCGCGACCGACGGAGCCCTCGCGGCCCTGTCCGCGCGGCTGGTCCCCGCTGCGGTCCGGGCGAGCGGCATCGCCACTGCGCAGACCGTGGTCGCGGCGGCGCGGTTCGTCTCCTCCATCGGGTTCGGGCTGCTGTGGGTCGCCCTGGGGAGCGGCGGAGCCCTCTGGGTCGTCGCCGCCGGCCTGGCCGTCGTGCTGGTGCCGGCGGTCCTGCTCGTCCGTCCGCTCGACCGAGTCGTCGCATGAGCTGGTCCGTCCGCCGACGACTCGTCGTCCTCGCCCTCGTCGTGGTGGTCTGCGCCGCCGGGTCCGTGGCGTTCGTCCTGCACGCCCAGCGCCGGCAGGCCGCGGTGGTCGCCGACGCGCCGCCGGTGCCGACGGTGGCGCCGTCCTCCGTCGAGCAGGGACCACGCATCGTCTTCCGGAGCACGCTGCTCGGCGAGGGCTATGGGCTGGTCGCGATGACGCCGCTGACCGCCCCGGACTCGGCCCGGGCCCTGACCGACCGAGCCTGCGAGCGCGTGTACGCAGCCGCGGACCACCTCCTCTGCCTCGCCGCGGACCGTGGGGTGGTCACCACGTACTCGGCGAGCATCCTCGACGAGAACCTGCGCGAGGTGAGCCCTCTCCCCCTGTCCGGGATCGCCTCGCGGGCGCGGTTGTCCAAGGACGGGAAGCTGGCGGCCACGACCACGTTCGTCGCCGGCCACGACTACGCCCAGACCTCCTTCGCCACCCAGACGCTCGTCACGCGGGTGGGTGGGGCCTCCTACGGCAACGTCGAGGACTTCACGCTCGTGCACCGGGGCACCGTCGTCCGGCCCGTCGACCGGAACGTGTGGGGGGTCACCTTCGGCGACGACGACGACACGTTCTACGCGACCGTCGCGTGGGGCGGGAAGACCTGGCTCAGTCGCGGATCGCTCTCGCGCCGCACGCTGAGCACCGTCCGCGAGGACGCCGAGTGCCCGTCACTCTCGCCGGACGGCCGGGTGGTCGCGTACAAGAAGCGTCAGGGGCGTCCGGCCGGGCAGTGGCGGCTGGCCACGCTCGACCTCGCCTCCGGTCGGGAGACCCTCCTGGCGGAGACGCGGACCGTGGACGACCAGGTCGAGTGGCTCGACGACACGACGGTGATCTACGGGCTCCCGCGCAGCGGGGCCGACGCCGCCGTGACGGACGTGTGGGCGGTGGCCGCCGACGGCTCGGGGTCGCCGTCACGACTCATCGAGGGCGCCTGGTCCCCGGCCGTGGTGCGCTGACCACGGCCCCTCACGTCGCGACTCACCGCCGCTGCCGCGGATCCGGTGACCAGGAGGAACACCAGCCCGGCGGCCGCGAGGGCCCTCTTGCGCGACCCGGTCTCGGTCACCACGTCGGGTTGGGACACGACCCGCACCACGAGCAGGAGGCGTGGGTCGGTGATCCCCGCGTCGTTCTGCAGGCGCGTCAGCTCGCGCTCGGCGACGTCGAGCAGCGCGGTCCGAAGGCGGACCGCCTCCTCGGGCGTGGCGGCGACGGCTCGCATGCGTAGCTGGGACGAGCTGACGATGACGTCGGAGTCGCGCTCCAGGCTCCCGTACCCGACCGAGACCCCGTAGTCCGCCCGCGGGAAGCGGGCGTCGAGGTCGGCCCGGACGGCGGGTCCGACCAGGTCGGACTGCAGGACGCTCGCCGCACGGTCGGCACTGCCCACCCTGAGGTAGGGGTTGCCGTTGGCCGTGCGCGGGACGTCCACGAGCACGGTCGTGTACGCCTCGTAACGCACCGACTGCGACTCGACCCACCAGACGTACGGCACCAGGACCCCGATGGTTGCCACCTCGACCGCGACGACCCACGGGATCCACCGCGAGGGTGGACGCGTGACGATCTGGCTGACCGGCACCCTCTGCTGCTGGTCGAGTCGCCACATCGAGGCCACCGCTCCGAGCAGGAGGAAGGTGAGGCCGGCGCACATCGGGAAGGCGAGGCCGTCGAAGGTGACCATGGCGACGAAGGGGACCGCCAGGGCCGCACCCAATGCGCTGGCGAGGCTGCGGTCCGCCGGACCGGTCAGCCGCTCGCGCAGCACGAAGGTGGTGAGCACCCCTCCGCCGAGCAGCGCGAGCAGGGTGAGCAGCCCCACGAGACCGGTCTCCACCAGCGTCCCGAGGTACTGGTTGTCGAGGGTCCGGTAGAGGCTGGGGATGAAGGTCCCGATGCCGCGTCCGGTCCACGGGTCCTGCGTGAAGTAGAACCAGACGGCGTCGTAGTCCTCGAGCCGCCCGGTCGTGCTCGGGTCCGTCGACGCGTTGAGGAACAGCCCCCGGATGGTTCCGAGCAGGCCGGGGACGAGGATGCTCATGGCGACGAGCCCGGGCGGGACCATGAGCAGCGCGCGGAGCTTGATCCGTCGCGGCCACCCCCAGAACGCGATGAGCATCGACACGGCGCCACCGAGCATCGCGGTGCGCGCGACCGACATGGGCAGGGCGAAGGCCACCGAGGCCGCGGAGCCCCACCACAGCCAGCGCCGCTCCTTGGAGTGGATGGCGAAGTGGATGATCAGGGGCAGCGCCATCGACAGGACGACCCCGAACTCGATGGGGTGGATCGTGGTGCCGCTGACCCGCCGGAAGTCCGAGCGCTGGACGAGGGACCCGAAGGAGTGGTTGGTGCTCAGGCCGGGGATGGTGAACAGGTGCGCGATGTCGATGCCGAAGAAGAACTGCACCATGCCGAGGACCGCGATGCCCACCACGCCTGCCGCGACCAGGCGCAGCAGGCGGTCGAGCCGCTCGCGAGAGGCGAGCCCATCGGCCACCGACAGCAGGATGCCGCTCCAGGCCATGAGACTGAGCACGGCGCGGTCGGCGGAGTTGCGTTCGGCCATGCTGCCGGGCTCACCGACGCCACGGATGTAGCTGAGCATGAAGGCGAGCGCGAGCGCGAGGAGCAGCCACTTGACCGGGCCGATGCCCTCGACGCCGGGACCGCGCGGGGAGAGGCGGCTGACCAGCCACCACAGCAGCAGGAGGATGCCCAGGATCTGCGCCGGCGTCCCCGCGGCACCCAGCGGAGCGACGATGAGCTCTGAGGGAACGCCCAGCAGCACCAGGACCAGACCACTGAGGACCAGGAGAGCATCTGGCGGGGTACGACGACCCTCGGCGACGGCCTCGGACATCGACGGCGTCAGCTGCGTCCCGCGCCGGCCCGGGCCTTGTCCTTGCCGAGCTCGCGGCTCGTCGACGACTGCGCCGTCCCCGGTCGGCGCCCGGGGTTCTCCCGCCCAGCACTGCCGGACGGGGCCGCCGTCGGTCTCGCGTGTCCCTCCGCACCGCGGTGGGCCACGTCGCGCCGGCGCGCTCGCGCCGACGCCATCCGGTCACCGACCACGATGAGGGCGAGCAGCAGGACCAAGGCTCCCGGCGCCGCGAGCGCGGCGGAACGGATCTGGTTCTTGTAGAGGCGCTCAGGCTTCGGTGTCTCGGTCAGGGGTGTTGCCGTGATGAAGCTGCCGCTGGGCGCGTCGGCGGAGGCCTGCAACGAGCGCAGGTCGCGCGAGATGACCTCGACGACCTGGTTCACCGTGTCACGGGTCTGCTGGGCCCGCCGCCCCTCGGCGGTGACGATGAGGATGGGGCCCCCGTTCTCGGCGAGGTACGGGACGACCTCGTAGTTCTCGATGGCGCCCCGAGCGACGAGCTCGGCCCGGGTCGTGTCGTCGCTGACGTCGAGTCGCACGATGTCGGCGGTCACGCCGAGGGCCGCGCCGAGCGCGAGGAAGGGGTTGACCTTTCCGTCGATGCCCGGCTGCGAGGTCGGCGGGAGGAACAGGACCTGGGCGCGGCTCTGGTAGGTCGGCGGCGTGACGACGACCGCCACGACCCCGGCGCCCACGGAGACGACGAGGGCGAGCACGACGAGCAGCCATCGCCGCAAGAGCAGTCGGGCAGTGTCGATGAGCACGCGACATCCGTTCCTCGAGACGTTCCCGGCCGATCGGCCGGAACCGCCTCCTTCGACGAGGGGCGGCCCCTCGATGGTAGACAACGTGTCTGGGTCCCGGGGCCGGAACCGAGACGGCACCGGCCGCGACGCCCGGGCGGGAGTCGCGGCCGGTGCCCGTCGGGTCAGGAGACGAGGGTCGTGGTGCCCTCCCACACGTTGCCGCTCACGCTGATGCGGGAGTCGTCCGTCGCCGTCATCGGCCCGTAGGCCCCCGACGAGGCGAAGTACTTGCGGCTGAACGCGTTGTCCTTGAGGACGATGTTGGCAATGCTGTTGCCGGCCGGCGGCCGGGCTCCGCCGTAGAGGGTGTACCCGCCACCCGCGAGGGTGTTGCCCTGGACGAGCACGTTGGACACGCTGCCCTGGTCGGCTCCGATGAGGATGGCCGAGGTCTGGGTGTGCGAGTTCTCGATGCGGTTACCGACGATCCGGATGTTCGACCCGGCGGTGACCTGGATGCCGTCGTTGTGCGACCCACCACCGGCCGCGAGGTCGGTGATCCAGCTGGACTCGACGGTGACGTTGCCGTTCGCCCGGATGCCGTCGCCGACCCCGTGGATGTAGCTGTTGCGGACGGTGAACCGGTCGTAGCCGATGCCCAGCGTCCCGGACGACCCGCGACCGTCGAGCTCGACGTGGTCGAGGACGAGCCCGCCACCGTTGTTGGCGACGAGCAGGTCGCACGTGCCACGGACCCGCGTGTTGCGGATGGTGACGTTCGGAGCGTTGACGACGATGCAGCCCGAGACGTCGAGCCCGTCGACCACCGCTCCGCTGGTGCTCACGGTCAGGTTGCCCGAGGCCCGCAGGGCAGTGCCGGCGGGGACGCCGTAGCCACCGCTCGCCGGAGGTGGCGTCACGGGCGCCGTGACGC
>JACXUW010000437.1 GCA_014763705.1 Micrococcales bacterium
GGGTGGGGGTGGCCGGCGGGGTCGCGGCGCTCGGCGAGCAGGGCCAGCCGGCGCAGGGTCTCGACGTTGCGCGGGTGGATCGCGGCCTGGCGCACCGGGGTCGGGAGCAGCGCCCCCGGACCGGAGACGGCGTCCTCGCGGAGGGTGACGACACACCCGGTGCCCTCGGGGCGCAGCTCGAGGAGGACGTGCGCCTCGCCGAGGGGCCAGCCCTTGGCGCGCAGGAGGAGCATCCGCTCGGGCTCGGCGTCCTCGACGTGCGTCGTGTCCGAGAGAAGCAGCGGCCAGAGCCCCACGCTGTGCTCGATGCGCGACCCCACCGCCGGCCAGCCGGGGTCGACGGCCCGCACCCGCGCCGCGCCGACCACCCAGGTCGGGTAGGCCCAGCCGTCGGCGAGCACGGCCCACACGTCGGCCGGTGGTGCCGCCACGGTGCGGTGCACGGGCGGGCGGTGGGCGACGGGGGTCGTCATGGTCCTCAGGTACCCATCCGGCCGGAGGGGAAACGGCCGGTGGCAACTGCCCGCGGCCGGTCGCCGAGAGCCCTGCTCACGAACGGTTTTGGGCGGTCGGTCCTCGGGTAGCCGTCGAGCGACCCCACGAGAGGAGCACGACGATGAGGGCTGTGACCTGGCAGGGCCGACGCGACGTCCGGGTGGAGGAGGTGCCCGACCCGCGCATCGAGGAGGCGGGCGACGCCGTCATCCGGGTGACGAGCACCGCGATCTGCGGCTCCGACCTGCACCTGTACGAGGTGCTCGGCGCCTTCATGAACCCGGGCGACGTCCTCGGCCACGAACCGATGGGCATCGTCGAGGAGGTGGGGCCGGACGCCGGTGACCTCCGGCCGGGCGACCGCGTCGTCATCCCGTTCCAGGTCTGCTGCGGCCACTGCTGGATGTGTGAGCACGGGCTGCAGTCGCAGTGCGAGACCACCCAGGTGCGCTCCCAGGGCAACGGCGCCGCGCTCTTCGGCTACTCCGAGCTGTACGGCTCCGTTCCGGGCGGCCAGGCGCAGTACCTCCGCGTGCCGCAGGCCGCGTACACGCACGTCAAGGTCCCCGAGGGCCCCGCGGACGAGCGGTTCCTGTACCTCTCCGACGTGCTGCCGACGGCGTGGCAGGGCGTGCAGTACGCCGCCGCCGACCCGCGCCGCACCCTCCTCGTCCTCGGGCTCGGCCCGATCGGCGACATGGCCACCCGGATCGCCCGCCACCTCGGCGTCGAGGAGGTCATCGGGGTCGACCGGGTCGACGCCCGTCTCGACCGGGCGCGTGACCGCGGAGTGCGCGTCCTCGACGAGCGCGAGGACGACGTCGTCGACGCGGTGATGGAGCTGACCTCCGGGCGGGGTGCGGACGCCGTCCTCGACGCGGTCGGCATGGAGGCCCACGGGTCGCCGGTCGCCAAGGGGCTGCAGAGCGTCGCGGCCGCCATGCCGGACGCGGTCGGTGCGGCGATGGCCAAGACCGTCGGCGTCGACCGGCTGGCTGCGCTCACCACGGCGATCGCGGCGGTGCGGCGCGGCGGGACCATCTCGCTCAGTGGTGTGTACGGCGGTGCGGCCGACCCCCTCCCGATGCTCACGATGTTCGACAAGCAGGTGACACTGCGCATGGGGCAGGCCAACGTCAAGCGCTGGGTGCCGGACATCCTGCCGCTGCTCACCGACGACGACCCCCTCGGCGTCGACGAGTTCGCGACGCACCGGCTCTCCATCGAGGAGGCGCCGCAGGCCTACGAGACCTTCCAGGCCAAGGAGGACGGCATGGTCAAGGTCGTCCTCTCCCCGCACCGCGACTGACGCAGCGGCACCGACGAGGCCCGCCCGGGCGCCGGGCGGGCCTCGTCGCGTCCGGGCGGCGGATCAGCCGTGGTCGTCGGGCGGCCGGCTACCCGGGCGGTCGACCGACACCCGACGCGTCCTGGTTCTGGCGGTGGGCCGCGCGGCGGCCGGGACCCGCGAGCACGCGGAGCGCGCGGCTGCGCCGGCCCAGCTCGTGACCCTCGGTGGCCGGGGTGTCGGTGCGCCGCCAGTCGCGCTCCGGCGAGGTGCCGGGGAGGAGCCGCGCCGCGAGCCCGAGGGCCCGCACCGTCGTCGCGGGCGCGACGCCGTGCACGCGCCGCGCCACGGCCACCCAGGGGGAGGTGCTGACGACGGGCCGACCGGCCAGCACCCCGTCGACGATGCGCCGGGCGGCGCGGTCGACCGGCAGGCTGAGGAGCGGCCACGTCGCCCCCGGCGCGAACCAGCCGTCGTCGACCTCCGCGTCGCCGGTGAACCGGGCGTGGACGTGGCCACCGGTGCGCATCAGCCACGGGGTCACCGACGTCGCCGTCACCCCGGTGCCGGCGAGCTCCGCGGCCAGGCCCTCGGCGAGCCCCACGGCGCCGAACTTCGCGACCGAGTAGGGCAGCAGGCGCGGCACGGCCACCAGCCCACCGACCGAGGACACGACCCCGATCCGCCCGTGCCCGCGCTCCCGCATCGAGGGGAGCACGGCGAACGCCAGGTGCACCGGGCCCCAGAGCATCGTGTCGACGGCCTCGTGCAGATGGCCGAGGGTGACGCCCTCGAGACCGCCCACGCCGATGACCCCGGCGACGTGGACCGCCGCGTCGATGCCACCGTGCTCGGAGAGCACCGAGGCGACCACCTTCCCGACCGCGTCGGGCTCCCGGACGTCACAGGTGTGCGGCCGGAACGGACCGCCGGGGCCGCCGAACGACGCCTCGGCGCGGGCGAGCGTGGCGGTGTCACGACCGGTGGCGTGGACGACGTACCCGCGCCCGACGAGCTCGCGGCACACCTGGAGCCCGAGACCGCGGGACCCTCCCGCCACGACGGCGACCGGGCGGTGGTCCGGTGTCGGGTGCATGTTCCTGGCCATGCGGAGGGGGTACCCACC
>JACXUW010000031.1 GCA_014763705.1 Micrococcales bacterium
CTCCGCGGCGTCCCCCGCGTGGATGCCCTCCAGGCGCAGCGCCTCGAGGAGCGGACGAGCGGCGCGGGGGTCGCCGATCTGCCCCACCGTCCGGGCGGCGGCCCCGCTGCTCGTCGACCTCGTCGAGCGTGACCCCGACCCCACGGTCGCGGCCACCGCCGTCACCGCACTCGGCCGGGTCGGGCGCTCCTCGGACATCGGCGCCATCGCGGGGGCCACCGTGCGCTACCACCCGCCGCAGCTGCGCCGGGCGGCGGCCGAGGCGCTCGGGGAGCTCGGGGACCCCCTCGGGGTCGCGGTCCTCGTGCGGCTGCTCGCCGACCGCGAGTCGCAGGTCTCGGAGGCGGCCGCCCGCTCGCTGCTGGCCCTCGGCCCCGCCGGTCGCGCCGCCCTCGCCCTCAACGCGCACCTGCCCACGGCCGGGGCCGCCCTCGCCCAGGCCCGGCTCACGGGGGTGGCGGTGTGACCTGGGCCGAGGTGCACGATGGCGTGCACGGGGCGCTCGAGGCGTTCTTCTCGGTCACCGCGCCGTTCGTGTTCACCTACTTCCTCCTCATCAACACCTCCTACCTCGTCCTCGTCGTCCTCGCGGCCGGCGGCTTCCACCGGCACATGCGCGAGAAGGACACCCGCCGCGAGATGACGGCGGGGGAGATGACCCCCGGGGTCTCGGTCGTCGTCCCGGCGTACAACGAGGAGACCCTCATCGTCACCTCGGTGCGGGCGATGCTCGCGCTGCGCTACCCCCGGCACGAGGTCGTCGTCGTCGACGACGGCAGCACCGACGGCACGCTGGCCGCGCTCACCCGGGCCTTCGACCTCGTCGAGGTGCCCCACCGCGCGACCGGGGAGATCCCCGTGCGCGTGGCGGTCCGCCGGGTCCTCGTCCCGCGCAACGGGCACACGCCGCTGCTCGTCGTCTCCAAGGACAACTCCGGGCGCTCCGAGGCCATCAACGTCGGCATCAACGCGGCCCGTCAGGAGATCGTCGTCATCACCGACGCCGACTCGGTGCTCGAGCCGGACGCGCTGGTGCGGGTCACCCAGCCCTTCATCGACGACCCGCTCCGGGTGGTCGCGGCCGGCGGCACCGTGCGGGCGGTCAACGGCAGCAAGGTGATGTCCGGACGCCTCGTCCGCCTCCAGATGCCGAGGTCGTGGCTGGCCCGCGCGCAGGTGATGGAGTACCTGCGCAGCTTCCTCATCGGGCGCACCGGCTGGGCGGCGGTCGACACCCTGCTCCTCATCAGCGGTGCGTTCGGCGTCTACCGGCGCGACGTCGTCATCGAGGCCGGCGGGCTCGACCCGGACAGCATCGGTGAGGACTTCGAGCTCTGCCTCAAGGTGCACCGGATGATGCGCGACGCCGGGCGCGAGTACCGGATGGTCTTCGTGCCCGAGCCGGTGTGCTGGACCGAGGTGCCGACGACGCTCGCGGTCCTGCACCGCCAGCGCAAGCGGTGGCACCGCGGGCTGTGGGAGACCCTGTGGGCCTACCGCGGCATGCTCTTCCGCCGGCGCTACGGCCGGATCGGCTGGCTCGGGCTCCCGTACTACTGGGCCTTCGAGCTCGTCGCGCCGCTCCTCGAGGTCGTCGGCATCGTCGTCGTCCCGCTCGGCCTGGTCTTCGGCGCCGTCAACGTGCGCTTCGCCCTGCTCCTCCTGCTCGTCGCGTACGGCTACGCGATCCTCGTGACGCTCGCCGCGATGTCGGTGGAGGAGTGGGCCTTCCACCGGTACGAACGGTGGCGCGACCTCGCCGTCGCCGTCGTCGCCACCGTCTTCGAGAACGTCGGCTACCGCCAGCTGACCGTCTGGTGGCGGCTCGAGGGGTGGTGGGCCAGCCTGCGCGGCACCCAGCAGGTGTGGGGTGTGATGACCCGGGCCGGGTTCGAGGAGGACACCGCGTGAGCGCCCCCGCGGCGTGGGCGGGCAACGTGGCCGCCACGGGTGTCGCGCTCGCAGCGATGGCGGTGGCGGCGGTCCTCGTCGCGACCGGTGCCGCCCTGCTCGTCCGGCACCGCACGGCGGCGGGTCTCGCCGCCCTCGCCGCCGCCCGCGACGAGCACGCCACCGCGACCGCCGAGGTCGAGCGGCTGCACGCGCTCGCCGTCGAGGTGGTGCGCAGCGTGCACGGTGCGACCAACCTCGCGACGGCCCTGCGCGGGGTGTGCGCCCGGGTGGGGCAGACCCTCGACGTCGACCGCGTCGCCCTCCTGACGCTCGGCGACGACCGCGAGCTGCGCAAGTGGGAGCAGTGGCACCGCCCGGAGCTCTCCTCGATGCCGCCGCCGCCGGCCGAGCTCGTCGCCCTCGTCGCACCTGTTGCCCACGAGCTGCTGCTCGGCGCCCGCGTCGCGGTCCCGGACGTCCTCGCGCCCGGCCACCGCCAGGACGCGCTGACCGGCGAGCTGCGCCGCCTGTCCGGCGAGGCCCGGGCCCTCCTGGTCCTGCCCGTCGGGGTCACCGAGCGCGGCCTGGGCCTCCTGGTCTGCCTGACGACCGACCGGCCCCGCCCCTGGAGCGCCGCGGAGGTGCGGGCGGTGGAGGAGGTCTCCGCCTTCGTCGCGCAGGCGGTCGTCAACCAGCGCCTCCTCGAGGTGCAAGAGCTCCAGGTGCGCGAGCTGCGCGCGCTCGACGAGTACAAGGACGAGTTCCTCGCCACCGTCAGCCACGAGCTGCGCACGCCGCTCACCTCGATCGGCGGCTACCTCGAGATCCTCCGCGACGGTGACCTCGGCGAGGTGCTGCCGGCCCAGGAGCGGGCGCTCGACGTCATCGAGCGCAACGCCGAGCGCCTGCGGGGGCTCATCGAGGACCTCCTCGTGCTCGGCCGGATGGAGTCCGCCGGCCCGCAGGCCGCCCGTGAGCCGGTCGACCTGGCCGACGTCGCGGCCACCGCCGTCGAGCTGTTCGGCCCGAGTGCGGCCCACGCGGACGTGCACCTCGTCCTCGAGGTGCCCGAGCGCGGCCTCGTCGTCGAGGGCGACGCCGCCCAGCTCGAGCGGGCGGTCCTCAACGTGCTGGGCAACGCGGTGAAGTTCACCCCCGCCGGCGGCCGCGTCACCCTCCGGGCCCGGAGCGACGGGCGATCGGTCCGCGTGGAGGTCGAGGACACCGGCATCGGCATCTCGGCCGGCGACCTCGCGCGGCTCTCTGAGCGGTTCTTCCGCGGGGCCACCGCCACGGCCGCCGAGATCCCCGGGAGCGGCCTCGGGCTGAGCATCGTGCGGGGCCTCGTCGAGGCCCACGGCGGCGTCGTCGACATCGGCTCCGCCGAGGGGTACGGGACGACCGTCGGCCTCGTCCTCCCGGTCGCGCTCGAGGTCCCCGGGGCGACCGCGGACGCCGGTGCGGACGCGCCGGCCGAGCCGGCGCCACCACCCGACCGGCCGGTGCCCGCGCGGGGGAATGCCCTGCCGACCGGCGCCGTTTAGGTCACCGTGTGCCACCTCTGGCACACTTGACCGCTGGACCGGTTCACGGCACAGACGCGTTTCCTGAGCGACCTCCCCACGAGGGTCGCAGGCGGGGCGCCAGAGGGCTTGCAGCAGAGTGCTGGGCCCGCCGACCCGGGGACATCCGAGGAGAACATCGTGAAGAAGGACATCCACCCGGAGTACGTGGAGACCACCGTCACCTGCACGTGTGGCAACACGTTCACCACCCGCAGCACGGCGGCGGGCGGCGTCATCCACGCCGACGTCTGCAGCGCCTGCCACCCGTTCTACACGGGCAAGCAGAAGATCCTCGACACCGGTGGCCGCGTGGCCCGGTTCGAGGCCCGCTACGGCAAGAAGGCCGCCAAGTAGCATCCGCGACGCGCCGGTCCGCCCCTCGTGGGCGGGCCGGCGCGTCCGTGTCTCCACCCGTCCGCCCGTGCCCGAGGAGGTCACGTCGATGATCGAGTCCGCCGAGGCGCTCGTCGCCGAGCACGCCGCGCTCGAGCGCGAGATGGCCGACCCCGCCGTCGCCGCCGACCCCGGGCGCAGCCGCGAGGTCGCCCGGCGGTACGCCGCGCTCGGCCCGACCGTCGCGGCCCACTCCGCGTGGGTGCGGGCCCGCGACGACCTCGGTGCGGCCCGCGAGCTGGCCCGCGAGGACACCGCGTTCGCCGACGAGGTGCCCGCCCTCGAGGCGGCGCTCGCCGAGGCCGAGGACCGGCTGCGCAGGCTCCTGGTGCCCCGCGACCCCGAGGACGACCGCGACGTCATCCTCGAGGTCAAGGCGGGGGAGGGAGGCGAGGAGTCCGCGCTGTTCGCCGGCGACCTGCTGCGGATGTACCTGCGGCACGCGGAGCGGCGCGGCTGGCGCACCGAGGTGCTCGACGCCACCGAGTCCGACCTCGGCGGCTACAAGGACGTCCGCGTGGCCGTGAAGTCCCGCGGCGTCCCCCGGCCGGGTGAGGCGCCGTGGGCGCGGCTGAAGTACGAGGGCGGCGTGCACCGGGTGCAGCGCGTCCCGGTCACCGAGAGCCAGGGCCGCATCCACACCTCGGCCGCGGGCGTGTGGGTGATGCCGGAGGCCGAGGAGGTCGAGGTGCAGATCGACCCGAACGACCTGCGGGTCGACGTCTTCCGCTCCAGCGGTCCCGGTGGGCAGAGCGTCAACACGACGGACTCCGCGGTCCGGATCACGCACCTGCCGACGGGCCTGGTCGTCTCGTGCCAGAACGAGAAGAGCCAGCTGCAGAACCGCGAGGCGGCGCTGCGGGTGCTCCGCGCGCGGCTGCACCAGATCGCCGTCGACGAGCGCCGGTCCGCCGAGTCCGACGTCCGGGCGGGCCAGGTGCGCACCGTCGACCGGTCCGAGCGCATCCGCACCTACAACTTCCCGGAGAACCGGATCAGCGACCACCGCACCGGGTACAAGGCGCACAACCTCGACGCCGTGCTCGACGGCGACCTCGACCCGGTCGTCCAGTCGGCGCTCGACGCCGACGAGGCCGCGAAGCTCGCGGCGATCGCCGACCGATGACCACGCCGTCCCGGCCCACGATCGCCGCGGCGGTCGCCTCCGCCCGTGCCGCGTTCGACGGGGAGGGCATCGGCTCGCCCGATGCCGACGCCGTCGAGCTCGCGGCCTTCGCGCTGGGCACCGACGCCTCCGAGGTCCGGCGGCGCATGGTGCTCCGCGACCCTGCCGACGTGGGGTTCCTCGACCGCTACGACGGCCTCGTCGCGGAGCGGCTCTCGCGGGTCCCGCTGCAGCACCTCACCGGACGAGCCTTCTTCCGGCGGCTCACCCTCGCCGTCGGGCCCGGTGTCTTCGTCCCCCGGCCCGAGACCGAGGTGACCGCCGGCCTCGCTGTCGAGGCGGCCCGCGCGGCGGGGGAGCGGCCGCTCGTCGTCGACCTCTGCACCGGGTCGGGCGCCATCGCCCTTGCCGTCGCCGACGAGGTCCCCGGGGCCCGGGTGCACGCGGTCGAGCTCGGACCCGAGGCGCACGCCTGGGCCGCACAGAACGTGGCGCGCCTCGGCCTGCTCGTCCAGCTGCGCCTGGGCGACGCCACGACCGCCTTCGACGACCTCGAGGGCTCCGTCGACGTCGTCGTGAGCAACCCGCCGTACATCCCGGACGGTGCCGTGCCCGTCGACCCCGAGGTGCGCGACCACGACCCCGAGCTGGCACTCTACGGTCGCTCGCGCGACGGCCTCGCCGTGCCGCTCGCCGTCGCCGCCCGCGCCGCGGTGCTCCTCCGGCCCGGCGGCACGCTGGTCATGGAGCACGCCGACGAGCAGGGCGAGAGCCTCCCGGCGGCGCTGCGCGCGACGGGTGACTGGGTCGACGTCGTCGACCACCGCGACCTCACCGGGCGACCGCGCACCACGGTCGCGGTGCGAGCCTCCTAGGCTGGCCCCCATGAGCCCGGTCTTCGACTGCACCACCGAGGCGGGGCGCGCCGACGCGCTCCCGAAGGTCGCCGAGGGCGTGCGCCGCGGCAGCCTCGTCGTCCTGCCCACCGACACCGTCTACGGCATCGGCGCGGACGCGTTCTCCCCGGAGGCCGTCCGCGCCCTCCTCGACGCCAAGGGTCGGGGCACGGACATGCCGCCGCCGGTCCTCGTGCCCGAGGCGCGCACCCTCGAGGGCCTGGCCACCGACGTGCCCGAGTACGCCCGGGCCCTCGTGGCGGCGTTCTGGCCCGGTCCGCTGACCATCGTCCTGCGCGCCCAGCCCTCGCTCGCCTGGGACCTCGGCGAGACCGGCGGCACCGTCGCCCTCCGGATGCCGGACGACGAGGTGGCGCTCGCCCTGCTCCGGGAGGTCGGGCCGATGGCGGTCAGCAGCGCCAACCGCACCGGGTACCCGGCGAGCCGCACCGTCGTCGAGGCCGCGACGCAGCTCGGGGCGAGCGTGGAGTTCTACCTCGACGGCGGACCGAGCACCGGCGGGCTCGCCTCGACCATCGTCGACTGCACCCGCGAGGAGCCGGCCGTCCTGCGCCTGGGGGCGCTCTCCGAGCAGGAGGTCATGGACGTCGTCGAGCGGTCGCGGACCGACGCCCTAGAGTTGTCGCGCGCCGAGACCGACGCGCAGACCCAGGACGAGCCGCGGGAGACCACTGACGATGAGTGACACGTTCTACGGATCCGACGTCGACGCCCTGGCCGCGTTCGACCCCGAGATCGCCTCGGTCCTCACCGGCGAGCTGGCCCGGCTGCGCAGCGGCCTCCAGCTCATCGCCAGCGAGAACCTCTCGAGCCCGGAGGTGCTCACCGCGCTCGGCTCGACGCTCTCGAACAAGTACGCCGAGGGCTACCCCGGCCGGCGCTACTACGGTGGCTGCGCCGAGGTCGACAAGGCCGAGTCGCTGGCCATCGAGCGCTGCAAGGCCCTCTTCGGCGCCGACCACGCGAACGTCCAGCCGCACTCCGGCGCGAGCGCCAACCAGGCCGTCTACGGCGCCTTCCTCAAGCCGGGCGAGACGATCCTCGCGATGAGCCTGCCGCACGGCGGCCACCTGACCCACGGCTCGAAGGTGTCGTTCTCCGGCAAGTGGTTCGACGCGGTGCACTACGGCGTCGACAAGGACACCGAGGACATCGACTACGCCGAGGTGGAGCGGCTCGCCAAGGAGCACCGTCCCAAGGTGATCCTCGCCGGCGGTTCCGCCATCCCGCGGCTCATCGACTTCGCGCGCTTCCGGGCGATCGCGGACGAGGTCGGGGCGGTCTTCTGGGTCGACGCCGCGCACTTCATCGGGCTCGTCGCCGGTGGCGCCATCCCCAGCCCGGTGCCGTACGCCGACGTCGTGTCCTTCACGACGCACAAGGTGCTCCGCGGCCCCCGCTCGGGCGCGATCGTCTGCACCGCAGAGCACGCGGCGACCATCGACAAGGCGGTCTTCCCGATGATGCAGGGCGGGCCGCAGATGCACTCGATCGCGGCGAAGGCGGTCAACTTCAAGGAGTGCGCCACCCCCGAGTACGCCGCGTACACCCGACAGGTCGTCGCGAACGCCAAGGTCCTCGCGCAGTCGCTCGGCGAGCACGGCATCCGGCCGACGACCGGTGGCACCGACACCCACCTGAGCCTCCACGACCTCCAGGGCGTCCTCGTCACCGGTGTCGACGCCGAGGCGCGCAGTGACGCCGCGGGCATCACGCTCAACAAGAACGCCATCCCCTTCGACCCGCAGAAGCCGAACATCGCCTCGGGCATCCGGGTCGGCACGCCGTGCGTCACGACCCAGGGGATGGGGGAGGACGAGATGCGCACCATCGCCCGGCTCATCGCCCGGGCGGTCGTCGACGGCGACGCCGACCCCGAGCACGCGGTCTCCCGCGAGGTCCGCGCCGAGGTCACCGAGCTCGTGGGGGCCTTCCCCGCGTACCCGCGACCGGCCTGAGCCGCCCCGGAGCCCCTCACCCGTGTCGACGCCGACCCCGCCGAGCGATCCGGAGCCGCGGCTCCTGACGCGGCTCAACCGTCGGGGCTTCCGGCTCGTCATGCTCCTCGACGGCCTCGCGGTCCTCGGCCTGTCGGTCCTGACGATGCTCGTGCGCTACGGGCTGCCGCCGTGGTCGGTCTACACCGTCCCGCAGTACGCGCTCTCGTTCTCGGTGTCGGCGCTCATCTTCCTCGTCGCGTTCTACTTCGGCGGGCTCTACGAGCGGGAGCCGCGGCTCGGTGGCGCGGCGGTGCTGCCGAGGGCCGGCCGGCTCTCGCTCGCGGCCGGGAGCTTCGTCGCCCTCCTCAACCT
Organism: Micrococcales bacterium; assembly: GCA_014763705.1. Classification (GTDB taxonomy): domain Bacteria; phylum Actinomycetota; class Actinomycetes; order Actinomycetales; family Dermatophilaceae; genus Phycicoccus. The sequence continues at coordinate 8,207 of JACXUW010000031.1, forward strand.
CGCCCTGAGCGGGCTGGCGCGCCAGCGCGGCTCCTCGCTCACCGAGCGGGTCCTGCCGTTCCCCATCTCGCACCTCGTCGTGGTCATCGTCCTCGCGGCGCTGGCGGTGGCCGTCAACCGCGGCGTCGTCCACTGGCTGCGCACCCGGCGCGAGGGGCTGCCCCGGGTCGTCCTCGCCGGCGTCGCCCCCGACATCGCCCTGGCCCGCGAGCACGTCGAGGTCAACGGCTCGATGCTCGAGGTGGTCGCCGAGGTCGACGACCCGCACGCGGTCGTCGAGACCGTCGCGCGCACCGACGCCACCGACGTCCTCCTCCTGACCGCCGGCTGGCTGGACCTGTGGTACCCGCGCACCATCGGGCGCCTCGACCAGCGCGACGTCACCGTGCTGCTGCGGGTCGGTGGCCGCGAGACCCTGTTCGGCCTCGACCGGCTGCGCGAGGTGGCCGGGTTGCCCTTCGTCCTCCTCATGCCCCAGACGATGGCCGCCTCGCAGCGGCACTTCAAGCGGCTGCTCGACCTCGTCCTCGTCCTCGTCACCGCCCCGGTGTGGCTCCTCCTGCTCGCCGGGGTGGCGCTGCACCAGCTGGCCGTCGCCGGCCGTCCGCTGCTCTACCGGCAGACCCGGGTCGGGGTCGGGGGAGAGACCTTCGAGATGGTCAAGTTCCGCACCATGCGCACCGACGCCGAGGTCGCCGGCGCCCAGCTCTCCTCCGGCTCGGGCGACCCGCGGGTCATCCCGGCCTGCCGGTGGCTGCGGGCCACCCGGGCCGACGAGCTGCCGCAGATCCTGCACATCCTCACCGGCCGGATGTCCGTCGTCGGGCCGCGCCCCGAGCGCCCCGAGCTCACCGAGGGGTTCGAGAAGGAGATCGCGGGGTACACCCGTCGGCACGAGGTGCCCCCCGGGCTCACCGGCCTGGCCCAGATCCACGGGCGCTACCACACCGACGCCGAGTACAAGCTGGGCTACGACCTGCAGTACCTCGTCAACTGGTCGCCGCTGCTCGACCTCGAGATCATCGCCAGGACCATCTGGGTGGTCCTGGCACGGCGGGTCTGACCTGCGGTTTTGCCCACCGGTACCGCTTGTGATAACTTTCACAAGCCGTCCCGGAGACCCCTCCGCCACGACCACCGAAGAGGCCGATCACGGATGACCGACCCCCAGGAGAACGCCGTCGCCCCCGCGGGCGCACCGTTCGCGGTGATGCTCCGCGGGGCCCTCGTCCCGAGTGCGGTCGCCGGCCTCCTCGCCGTCCTCGTCCTCGCACTCGTCCGCGGTGGCGACTCGGTCGTCGGCTCGCTGCTCGGCCTCGGCGTCTCCGTGGGCTTCTACGCCTCGGGGATGTTCCTGCTCAGCCGGCTCGTCCGCAGCGCCAGCCCGCACGCGTTCTTCGCGGTCGCGATGGCGGTGTACCTCGGCCAGGTGCTCCTGCTGCTCGTCTTCTTCATCGTCTTCCGCGACGCGTCGTGGGTCGACGGCACCGCGCTCGCGGTGACCGCCCTCGTCGTGACGCTCGCCTGGCAGGCGTTCGCCTACCGGGCCATGAAGACCGCCCGCTTCCCGATCTACGACGAGCCCGACGACACCCCGCGGGACCCCTCGTGACGGGCCCGTGGGCCGCCGGTCCCGCCGTCGCGACCACGCGCGGGGGTCGGGTAGCGTACGTCCAGTCCACCCGGGAGCCCGTCGCCGGCACCCGTGACGTCCCCGAGGAGAAGGTGTGAGCCCGACCGTGGTCTCCGCTAGCTTGCTGCCCGCCGCCGTCGCGACCGCGGGGGGTGGCGAGGGTGGCTTCAACACCCCGGGCGTCGCGAACTTCTGGTGGCCGGTCATCCCCTTCGACGGGACCGGCCCCTGGGCGCTCACCCGTCCGGCCCTCGTCCTGCTCATCTCGGTCGGCCTGCTCGCGTGGTTCTACGTCGGCGCCACCCGCAAGCTGAGCGTGGTCCCGAGCAAGAGCCAGTTCCTCGTCGAGGGCTCCTACAACTTCGTCCGGAACACCATCGGGCGCGACATCATCGGCAGCAAGGACTTCCTCCAGTTCGTCCCGCTGCTGCTCACCCTCTTCACGCTCATCCTCGTGAACAACGTGTTCGGGATCTTCCCGTTCATCCAGTTCCCGACGATGAGCCGGGTCGGCATCCCGATCGTCCTCACGCTCATCGTGTACATCACCTACCACACGGTCGCGATCCGCCGGAAGCACGGCGTGGTGCCCTACTTCAAGAGCCTCGTCCCGCCGGGCCTGCCGGGCTGGCTCAAGCCGATCCTCTTCGTGCTCGAGTTCCTCACGTACTTCGTCATCCGGCCGCTGACCCTCGCCCTGCGACTCTTCGGCAACATGCTCGCCGGGCACCTCATGCTCCTCGTCTTCATCGTCGGCGGCGAGTACCTGCTCCTCGAGGGCGACAACCTCTTCCTCAGGTTCTCCGGCGTCCTCTCGTTCGCCTTCTCGATCGGGATGACCTTCTTCGAGCTCCTCATCGAGTTCCTCCAGGCCTTCATCTTCACGCTGCTCGCCGCGCTGTACATCAGCGACGCGGTGAGCGAGCACCACTGACCCCCGGCCTCGTCCGGGAGCACGACCCACGCACCACCCCCGACGCCGGGACCGGCCCGGCGCCACCGAAAGGAACACACGACATGTACGGCTCCATCGCCTACCTCGGCTACGGTCTCGCCGCGATCGGCCCCGGCATCGGTGTCGGCCTGATCTTCGCCGCCTACATCAACGGTGTGGCCCGTCAGCCCGAGGCCCGCGGCATGCTCCAGACCATCGCCTTCACCGGCATGGCGATCACGGAGGCGCTGGCCATCCTCGGTCTCGTCTTCGCCTTCGTCTTCCAGGGCACCAACCCCAACTGACGAACGTCCGGCCCCGCGTGGGCCGGACCCCGCTCGACCTGAACCGACGAGATAAGGACGCGATGTGATCACCGCATCCGTAGTGGCCGCCGAGGGCACTGGTTACCCCTCGGGCTTCCCGCTGCTGCCCCACCCCGGCGAGATGATCATCGGGGTCATCGCCTTCGGCATCCTGTACTGGCTGTACAAGACCAAGGTGGTGCCGCGGCTCGAGGAGCTCTACGAGGAGCGTGCCGCCGCCATCGAGGGCGGCATGCAGCAGGCCGAGCAGGCCCAGGCCGAGGCCCGCGCCGCGCTGGAGCAGTACACCGCCCAGCTCGCCGAGGCCCGCGCCGAGGCCGGCTCGATCCGTGAGTCCGCCCGGGAGCAGGGCGCCCAGATCGTCGCGGAGATGCGCGCCCAGGCCCAGGCCGAGGCGACCCGCATCACCGAGGCGGCCAAGCGCCAGGTCGAGGCCGAGCGCCAGCAGGCGGTCGTGCAGCTCCGCCAGGAGGTCGGCGCGCTGTCGACCAGCCTCGCGAGCAAGATCGTCGGGGAGTCCCTCGAGGACGAGGTTCGCCAGAAGGGCATCGTCGACCGGTTCCTCGCCGAGCTCGAGGCCGGCGAGGTCCGGCCCGAGAAGGTCGCCCCGGCCGGGCAGGACGCCTGATGCGTGGCTCGTCCCGCGGTGCCGCGAAGGTCTCCCAGGAGGCCCTCGACGCCGCCCTGGGCAGCGCCGACGCGGCCACCCTCGCCGAGGAGCTCTTCGCGGTGACCGGCGTCGTCGAGGGCACCGCCTCGCTGCGGCGCGCCCTCGCCGACCCGTCCCGCGAGGGCGAGGCGAAGGCGGGCCTCGCACGGTCGCTCTTCGGTGGCAAGGTGTCCGAGCGTGCCGTCGAGCTCGTCGCCACGGCGGCCGCCCAGCGCTGGGCGGCCGAGCGCGACCTCGGCGACACCCTCGAGGGCCTGGCCGTCCAGGCGCTGCTCGCGAGCGCCGAGTCGGCCGGGCGGATCGACCGCGTCGAGGACGAGCTGTTCCGCTTCGAGCGGATCGTCGCCGCCGACCCCGGTCTGCGCGACACGCTCTCGAGCCGCAACACCGACGCCGACGGCAAGGCGGGGCTGGTCCGCACGCTGCTCGCCGACAAGGCCGCCCCGGAGACGGTGCGCCTCGCCGAGCAGGCGGTGCGCGTGCCGCGCGGGCGCCGGCTCGACCGGGTCATGGAGACCTACCTCGAGCTCGCCTCGCGCCGCCGCGACGAGCTGACCGCGCTCGTCACCTCCGCCGTGCACCTCGACGAGCAGCAGCAGGCCCGCCTGCGCGGCGCGCTCGAGAAGCACTACGGCAAGCACGTCGCGCTGCAGGTGGTCCTCGACCCGTCCGTCATGGGCGGGATCCGCGTCCAGGTCGGCGACGAGGTCGTCGACGGCACCGTGCTGCGGCGCCTCGACGAGGCACGGCGACACCTGTCCGGCGGCTGAGCCCCGCACTCCCAGAACCGAACACGCACCACCCACCACGAAGACTTCGGCCCCACGGGGGCCGGTGACCGAGGAGAAGATCACATGACGGAGCTCTCGATCCGTCCGGACGAGATCCGGGACGCGCTGGACAGCTACGTGCGCTCGTACGAGCCGGGCACGGCCTCCCGCGAGGAGGTCGGACGCGTCACCGACGCCGGTGACGGCATCGCGCACGTCGAGGGCCTCCCCTCGGCCATGACCAACGAGCTGCTCCAGTTCGAGGACGGCACGCGCGGCCTCGCGCTCAACCTCGACGTGCACGAGATCGGGGTCGTGATCCTCGGCGAGTTCTCGGGCATCGAGGAGGGCCAGGAGGTCAAGCGCACGGGCGAGGTCCTCTCGGTCCCCGTCGGCGACGCCTTCCTCGGTCGGGTCGTCGACCCGCTCGGCACCCCGATCGACGGCCTCGGCGACATCGCCTCCGACGAGCGGCGCGCCCTCGAGCTGCAGGCCCCCACGGTGGTCCAGCGCAAGTCGGTCCACGAGCCGCTGCAGACCGGCCTCAAGGCGGTCGACGCGATGACCCCGATCGGCCGCGGCCAGCGACAGCTGATCATCGGCGACCGCCAGACCGGCAAGACGACGGTCGCGGTCGACACGATCATCAACCAGAAGGAGTTCTGGGAGACCGGCGACCCGGAGAAGCAGGTCCGCTGCATCTACGTGGCCATCGGCCAGAAGGGTTCGACGATCGCCTCCGTGCGCGGCACGCTCGAGGAGGCCGGCGCGATGGAGTACACGACCATCGTCGCCGCTCCCGCGTCCGACTCGGCGGGCTTCAAGTACCTCGCGCCGTACACCGGCTCGGCCATCGGCCAGCACTGGATGTACCAGGGCAAGCACGTCCTCATCGTCTTCGACGACCTGTCCAAGCAGGCCGAGGCCTACCGCGCCGTCTCCCTCCTGCTGCGCCGCCCGCCGGGCCGCGAGGCCTACCCGGGCGACGTCTTCTACCTGCACAGCCGGCTGCTCGAGCGCTGCGCCAAGCTCTCGGACGAGCTCGGCGCGGGCTCGATGACCGGCCTGCCCATCATCGAGACCAAGGCCGGTGACGTCTCCGCGTACATCCCGACCAACGTCATCTCGATCACCGACGGCCAGATCTACCTCCAGGCCGACCTGTTCAACGCCAACGTGCGCCCGGCCATCGACGTGGGTGTCTCGGTCTCCCGGGTCGGCGGTGCCGCCCAGATCAAGGCGATGAAGTCGGTCGCCGGCCGCCTCAAGCTCGACCTCGCGCAGTACCGCGCCCTCGAGGCCTTCGCCATGTTCGCCTCCGACCTCGACCCGGCCTCCCGGGCCCAGCTGGCCAAGGGCGCCCGCCTCGTCGAGCTGCTCAAGCAGCCGCAGGCAGCTCCGGTGCCGGTCGAGGAGCAGGTCGTCTCCATCTGGATGGGCACGACGGGCAAGCTGGACAGCGTCGCGGTCGAGGACGTGCGCCGCTTCGAGGCCGAGTTCCTCGACCACCTGCGCCGCACCAAGGGCGACCTCCTCGCGGGCATCCGCGAGACGGGGAAGTTCGAGGACAGCACCGAGCAGGCGCTCGAGTCCGAGGTCGAGACCTTCAAGGCCAAGCTCTTCGACGGCGGCGGTGCCGACGGCGTGCAGGCCGGTGACGAGGCCGAGGACGGGGCCGCCGACAAGGCGATGGACTCCGACCAGGAGCAGATCGTCCGGCAGAAGCGCTGAGCGCACGGTTCACCGAGCACACACCACGAAAGGCGGGATGACATGGGAGCGCAGATCCGGGAGTACCGGCAGCGCATCCGGGCCGTCACCTCGACGAAGAAGATCACCCGGGCCATGGAGCTCATGGCCGCTGCCCGCGTCGTCAAGGCGCAGGAGGCGGTCCGTGAGTCCACCCCGTACGCCCGCGCCCTGACCCGTGCGGTCTCGGCGGTCGCGACCTTCTCCAACGAGGACCACCCCCTCACCTCCGAGAAGGAGGACGTGCGCCGGGCCGCGGTGGTCATCATGACCTCCGACCGTGGTCTGGCCGGTGCGTACAGCTCCTCGGTCCTCAAGGAGAGCGAGCGGCTCGTCGCCCGGCTCCGCGAGGAGGGCAAGGAGGTCGTCCCGTACCTCCTCGGCCGCAAGGCGATCGGCTTCTACCGCTTCCGTCGTCGCGAGTTCGCGGCGGAGTGGAGCGGGTTCTCCGAGAAGCCGACCTTCGAGGTGGCGCGCGAGGTGGGGGAGCGGCTGGTCGCCGACTTCACGACCGCCACCGACGAGGGCGGCGTGGACGAGGTGCACGTCGTCTTCACCCGGTTCGTCTCCATGGTCACCCAGGAGCCCGAGGTCATCCGGCTGCTGCCGCTCGAGGTCGTCGAGGGCGAGGAGAAGCCCGCCGCCGAGGACCTCCTGCCGCTCTACGAGTTCGAGCCGAGCGCGACCCAGGTGCTCGACGCGCTCCTGCCGAAGTACGTCAACGCCCGGATCTTCAACTGCATGCTCCAGGCCGCGGCCTCCGAGCTCGCCGCGCGCCAGCGGGCGATGAAGTCGGCGACGGACAACGCCGAGGAGCTCATCAAGAAGTACACCCGGCTGGCCAACCAGGCCCGCCAGGCCGAGATCACCCAAGAGATCAGCGAAATCGTCGGTGGCGCCAGCGCGCTGGCCGAGAGCAAGTGAGCGAGAGAGAGACCATGACCTCCACTGTCACCGAGACCTACCAGGCCCCCCCTGCCGGCGGGGTCGGCCGGATCTCCCGCATCATCGGCCCGGTCGTCGACGTCGAGTTCCCGGTCGACGCGATGCCCGAGCAGTACAACCTGCTGACCACCGAGGTCGAGCTGGGCGGGTCCACCAACGTCCTCAACCTCGAGGTCGCCCAGCACATCGGCGACAACATGGTCCGCGCGATCTCGCTGCAGCCCACCGACGGCCTCGTGCGTGGTACCGCCGTCCAGGACACCGGTGGTCCGATCACCGTGCCCGTCGGCGACGTCACGCTCGGCAAGGTCTTCAACACCACGGGCGTCTGCCTCAACCTCGAGGAGGGCCAGACCCTCGACGTCCGGGAGCGCTGGGGCATCCACCGCACCGCGCCGGCGTTCGACCAGCTCGAGTCCAAGACCCAGATGTTCGAGACCGGCATCAAGGTCATCGACCTGCTCACCCCGTACGTCCAGGGCGGGAAGATCGGTCTCTTCGGGGGTGCGGGCGTCGGCAAGACCGTCCTCATCCAGGAGATGATCGCCCGAGTCGCCCGCGACCACGGTGGTGTCTCGGTGTTCGCCGGCGTCGGCGAGCGCACCCGTGAGGGCAACGACCTCATGGTCGAGATGGAGGAGGCCGGGGTCCTCGGCCAGACCGCCCTCGTGTTCGGCCAGATGGACGAGCCGCCGGGCACCCGCCTGCGCGTCGCCCTCTCGGCGCTGACCATGGCCGAGTACTTCCGCGACGTCCAGAAGCAGGACGTGCTCCTCTTCATCGACAACATCTTCCGCTTCACCCAGGCCGGTTCGGAGGTCTCGACCCTCCTCGGCCGGATGCCCTCGGCGGTCGGCTACCAGCCGACCCTCGCCGACGAGATGGGTGTCCTCCAGGAGCGGATCACCTCCACGCGTGGCCACTCGATCACCTCGATGCAGGCGATCTACGTCCCCGCGGACGACTACACCGACCCGGCGCCGGCGACCACCTTCGCCCACCTCGACGCGACGACCGAGCTCTCGCGGGAGATCGCCTCGCTCGGCATCTACCCGGCCGTGGACCCGCTCACCTCGACCAGCCGGATCCTCGACCGCCGCTACATCTCGACCGAGCACTACGACACCGCGGTCCGGGTCAAGCAGATCCTCCAGCGCAACAAGGAGCTGCAGGACATCATCGCCATCCTCGGCATCGACGAGCTCTCCGAGGAGGACAAGATCCTCGTCAACCGGGCGCGTCGCATCCAGCGGTTCCTCTCGCAGAACACCTACGTGGCCAAGCAGTTCACCGGCATCGAGGGCTCGACCGTCCCGCTGGCGGACACCATCGAGGCCTTCACGAAGATCTGCGACGGCGAGTACGACCACGTCGGTGAGCAGGCCTTCTTCATGTGCGGTGGCCTCGACGACGTCGAGCGCCAGTGGGCCGAGATCCAGAAGAACCTCTGATGGCCGCTCTCCAGGTCGAGCTCGTCGCCGCGGACCGCAAGGTCTGGGAGGGCGAGGCCAGCCAGGTCAGCGCCCGGTCGGTCGAGGGCGACCTCGGTGTGCTGCCCGGCCACCAGCCGACGCTCGTCGTCCTCGCCGAGGGCGAGGTGCGGATCAACGCCGGCGGCTGGAAGAGCGCCGTCGTCGACGGCGGCTTCATGTCGGTCGACCACGACCGCGTGACGATCGTCGCCGAGACGGTAGACGCCGCGGGCATGGGCTCCTGACGACCGGGGCGGGGACGGGCTGCGGATGGATGCACTGGTCGCCTCCGAGCTCGTCCTCGCCCTCGTCGTCCTGGTCGTCGTCGGCGCGTTCACCTTCGTGTGGGCGCGCCGACGCTTCATCTCCGGGGACGGCCGGCCGGTGATGCTCTGCGCGCTGCGCGACGAGCCCGGCGCGCGCTGGCGGCTCGGGCTGGCCCGGCTCGGCGCCGAGCGTTTCGAGTGGTTCAGCATCGTCGGGCCCTCGCTGCGGCCCGAGGTCTCGTGGTTGCGCGGCGAGGTGCAGCTCGGCTCGCCGCAGCCGACGTCCGACGTCATCCCGGGGCTCGCCGAACCGGTCGCGGTCACCGGCCGGGCCGCGGGGCGCTCGTGCGAGTTCGCCTTCGTGCCGGCGGCCTACACCGCCGTGCGGGCCTGGCTGGAGTCCAGCCCGCCCGGCTTCAACGTCAACGTCGCCTGAGCCTCCCCTCGCGTCGCCGCGCGTATCGGGTGACCCGATATCACCGCGCTTCACCCGAGATCGCTTCTCCCGCGAAGCGCGCCCGTATCGGGTGACCCGATACGCG
>JACXUW010000438.1 GCA_014763705.1 Micrococcales bacterium
CCAAGGATACGGACGATTACTTCCATTATTACGAAGTCATCGATGTGTGGGACCGCGAAGAGCCCGAAACCGGCAGGTTTCAGACGTGTCTCGCAGTCAAAATCGTCGACTGAGCCCGCTCCCGAGCAGCCTTACATGCTGGTCTGCGCCATGATCAGTGTAAAGAACACACCAAGCGCCATGGCGGCGAAGACCAGCAGCACCGCCGCTCGCCACAAACCGCCGAACCGTCCGACACCATAAGCCCCGCGCAACTGGCGATACATGTGCAGGGGCGGGGTCAGGATCAGCAACGCGATCAAACCGTCGGCCCCCAAAGTGCTGACGATCATGCCCACGATCGCCAGCAGTGTCATGAAGCACAGTGAATAGGTCACGAAGACGGTGTGATCGTAGAGGTGGAAGCGGCGGCTGAACGGAAACAGCAGCCACAGGAACGGCACCGAGATCGGGATGAGCGCCCAGCTGTACTTGTAGGCGTAAGTCTGGAGCTTGTAGCTCGCGAGATCGGGGTTGGAGCGGAACTTCTTGATCGCCTTGTCGAGCGACACGACGCTGCTGCGGCCGTCGCCGCGCAGCGACAGCCGCGCTGCCGTGATCGCCTTGACCGAGGCGACGGCGTTGCGTTCGATGCACGGGATCTGCACCAGCCCGCCGACCGGGTCGCAGGTGAGCCCGAGGTTGTGCTCGATGCCGATCTCGGCGGCGTTCTCGACCTGCCGCGGGGTGCCGCCGAGCACCTCGGCGAGCGCTCCGGCGGCCATCGAGCACGCCGAGCCGACCTCGCCCTGGCAGCCGACCTCGGCGCCGGAGATCGACGCGTTCTCCTTGTACAGCGTGCCGATGGCGGCCGCGGTGAGGAGGAAGCGCACGACGCCGTCGTCGTCGGCACCCGGGACGAAGCGCGTGTAGTAGTGCAGGACCGCCGGGATGATGCCGGCCGCGCCGTTCGTCGGGGCGGTGACGATCCGACCGCCCGAGGCGTTCTCCTCGTTGACGGCGAGCGCGTAGAGGGTGACCCAGTCCATCGCGGCGAGCGGGTCACCGGCGTGCTCGCGGCGCAGCTGGCGCACGAGCCGTGGGGCGCGCCGCTGCACCTTGAGCCCGCCGGGCAGCACGCCGTCGGTGCGGCAGCCGTTGTCGACGCACTCCTGCATGACCTCCCAGAGGTGCAGCAGGCCGGAGCGGACCTCGGCCTCGGTGCGCCAGGAGAGCTCGTTGGCGAGCATGACACCGCTGACCGGCAGGCCGCTCTCGTCGCACTGCTCGAGCAGCTGGGCCCCGGTGGTGAACGGGTACCGGACGGGGGTGTGGTCGGGGACGATCTCGCCCTGCCCCACCTCGTCCTGGTCGAGGACGAACCCTCCTCCGACGGAGTAGTACTCGCGCGTGCGCAGCGGCTCCTCACCCTCGGCGGGGTCGGCCGACGCCCACGCGGTGAAGCGCATCCCGTTGGAGTGGAAGGGCAGGGTCGCCTTCCGGTGCAGGACGACGTCGGTGTCGGGGTCGCAGGTGACGTCGTGGCTGCCGCCGAGGTGCAGCACGCCGGCGGCGCGGACCTCGTCGACGCGGCCCTCGGCCGCCCGCGGGTCGGTGGTCTCGGGCGCCTCGCCCTCGAGCCCGAGCAGCACCGCCTTGACCGACCCGTGGCCGTGGCCGGTGGCACCGAGCGACCCGAACAGCTCGGCGCGCACGCGGCCCACCCGCTCGAGCAGGCCGTCCTCGCGCAGACCGGTCGCGAACGTGTGGGCGGCCCGCATCGGACCCACGGTGTGCGAGCTCGACGGGCCGATGCCGACGGAAAAGAGGTCGAAGGATGAGATCGCCATGTCCGCCTCAGTCTGTCATTCGTCGGCGCGCCCTGGGGACGAGCACGGGGGCCGGTCGGTGGCACCGGCTACCGTCGGTGGCGTGACGACGACGGGGGAGCAGGCGCGGCCGCAGCAGGCGGCCTTCCCGGGCATGCCCGAGCCGTTGTGGGGCGGCAGCCCGAGCAAGCTGCTCACCTTCCTCGACTGCCCGCGTCGCTACCGGATGGCCTACCTCGACCGCCCGCGTCCCGCGGCCCGCCCGCAGCGGGCGCACACCTCGCTCGGCATCGCGGTGCACAACGCGCTGCGCGACTGGTGGGACCAGCCCGAGCGCACTCCGCAGGCCGGCGGCCGGCTCGTCGAGAAGGCGTGGATCGACGTCGGCTTCCGCGACGCGGCCCAGTCGGCGCAGTGGCGGAGCCGGATGCGGGAGGCGGTCACCGGCTACCTCGAGCGCTCCGGCCCGCAGGACCGCCCGGTCGGCATCGAGCGCACCGTCTCGTTCGTCAGCGACGACCTGCGCGTCCAGGGCCGCGTCGACCGCCTCGACGACCGCGACGGCGAGCTCGTCGTCGTCGACTACAAGACCTCCCGCCAGGTGCCCACCGACGACGACGCCCGCACCTCGCTGCCCCTCGCGCTCTACGCCGCGGCGGTCTGGAAGATGTTCCGCCGGCCGGTCCGCCGGGTCGAGCTGCACCACGTGCCGAGCGGCACGGTCGCCGCGCACGAGCACACGGGCGAGTCGGTCGGGCGGCACGTCGAGCGGGCCCGCTCGATCATGCGCGACGCCCGCCGCGCCGACGCCGACTTCGCCCGGCACGGGGCCGACTCGTCGATGTTCCCCGCCGTCACCGGCCCGCTCTGTGGCTGGTGCGACCTGCGGGCACACTGCCCCGAGGGGCAGGCCGCCGCCCCCGAGAAGGCCGACTGGGCCGCGCTCGAGGACTGAGGGCGACCCGCCGGTCAGCCCAGCTCCTCGAGCACGGCGGGCAGCACCTCGTGCATGTCGCCGATGACGGCGTAGTCGGCCTTGGTGACCATCGGGGCGTCCGGGTCGGTGTTGACGGCGATGATCGTCCGGCTC
>JACXUW010000439.1 GCA_014763705.1 Micrococcales bacterium
GTGCTGACCGCACAGCAGCCCGCCTCCGGGTACCCCGTGCGCTGGCCACTCCCGTTCCCGGTCGAGGAGTTCGTCGTGCGGGGTCCGGGGACGCACGGTCACGGGGGAGGCCACGTCCCGCAGGTTAGACCCGAGCACCGACCCCGCCGCGTCCGCCCGTAGCATCGGGCCCCGTGAGCACCAGCCCGACGATCGGAGTCCTCGCGGTCCAGGGCGACGTCCGCGAGCACCTCGTCGCCCTCGAGCGCAGCGGCGCCGACGCGGTCACGGTCCGCCGTCCCCGCGAGGTCGAGGCGGTCGACGGGCTGGTCCTGCCCGGGGGCGAGTCGACGACCATCGACAAGCTCCTGCGGGCCTTCGACCTCCAGGGGCCGCTCCGCGAGCGGATCGCCGCCGGCCTCCCGGTCTACGGGTCGTGCGCCGGGATGATCCTGCTCGCCGACCGCCTCGCCGACGGCGCGGCCGGTCAGCAGACGCTCGGCGGGATGGACATCCTCGTGCGCCGCAACGCGTTCGGCCGGCAGGTCGACTCCTTCGAGGAGGACCTGCACATCCGCGAGCTCGGCGGCGAGCCGGTGCGGGCGGTCTTCATCCGGGCGCCCTGGGTCGAGGAGGCCGGGGAGGCCGTCGAGGTCCTGGCCCGGGTCGAGCACGGACCCGCCGCGGGTAGGATCGTCGCCGCGCGACAGGGGAACCTGCTGGTCACGTCCTTCCACCCCGAGGTGACGGGCGACCACCGGGTGCACCGGCTGTTCGCCGACATCGTGAGACACAGTCTGAGGGAGCGTTCATGAGCGGCCACTCCAAGTGGGCGACCACCAAGCACAAGAAGGCGGCGATCGACGCCAAGCGCGGCAAGCTCTTCGCCAAGCTCATCAAGAACATCGAGGTCGCGGCCCGCCAGGGCGGCGGTGACCCCGCGGGCAACCCGACCCTCTACGACGCGATCCAGAAGGCCAAGAAGTCCTCGGTCCCGAACAGCAACATCGACAACGCGGTCAAGCGCGGCTCCGGCGCGACGGCCGGCGGCGCCGACTGGGAGACCATCACCTACGAGGGGTACGCCCCCGGTGGGGTGGCGGTGCTCATCGAGTGCCTCACCGACAACCGCAACCGCGCGGCCGCCGAGGTGCGCACCGCCCTGACCCGCAACGGTGGCCAGCTCGCCGACCCGGGCTCGGTCTCGTACGTCTTCGACCGCAAGGGCGTCGTCATCGTGCCCAAGACCGAGAAGGAGGAGGACGACCTGCTCGAGATCGTCCTCGAGGCGGGGGCCGAGGAGGTCAACGACAACGGCGACACCTGGGAGATCGTCTCCGAGGCCACCGACTTCGTCGCGGTCCGCAGCGCCCTCCAGGAGGCCGGGGTCGACTACGACTCGGCCGAGGCCTCGTGGGTCCCGAACCTCCAGGTGCCGCTCGACCTCGACGGCGCGAAGAAGATGATCCGCGTCATCGAGGCCCTCGAGGACTCCGACGACGTCCAGGACGTCTTCGCCAACGGCGACATCCCCGACGACGTCCTCGCCGAGCTCGACGCGGAGGACTGAGCGCCCGCGCGCGTGTCGCTGCCCGAGGGCGCCGTGACCCTCCCGTAGCGTGGTCGCCGAACACGTGTTCTAACCCGTGAAGGAGCCCGCGTGCGCGTCCTCGGCGTCGACCCAGGCCTGACCCGGTGCGGCCTCGGCGTCGTCGACGGCCGACCCGGGCGGGCGAGCATGGTCGCCGTCGGTGTGGTGCGCACGCCCGGGGACGCCGAGCCGGGGGAGCGGCTGCTCTACCTCGAGCGCGAGCTCGACGGCTGGCTCGACCGGTTCGCGCCCGAGGTGGTCGCCGTCGAGCGGGTGTTCGCCGACGTCAACGTCGCGAGCGTCATGACCACCGCGCACGCCACCGCCGTCGCGCTCCTCGGTGCCGCCCGTCGCGGCATCCCCGTGGTCTTCCACACGCCGACGGAGGTCAAGGCCGCGGTCACCGGTAGCGGCCGCGCCGACAAGGCGCAGGTCACCGCGATGGTCACCCGCATCCTGGGGCTCGACACGCCGCCGCGGCCGGCCGACGCCGCGGACGCCCTGGCCCTGGCCATCTGCCACGCGTGGCGCGGGGCGCAGGCCGCCCGGCTCGCGGCCCTCGCCGAGGGGAGCCGGCGGTGATCGCCTCGGTCCGGGGCACCGTCGGGCAGGTCGGCCTCGACCGCGTCGTCGTCGAGGTCGGTGGCGTCGGGATGCTGGTCCACACGACCCCGGCCACCGCCGCCGGCTGCCACCGCGGCCAGGAGGCGACGCTCGCGACGACCCTCGTCGTGCGCGAGGACTCGCTGACCCTCTACGGGTTCGCCGGCGCCGCCGAGCGCGACATGTTCGAGACCGTGCAGACGGTCTCCGGCGTCGGGCCCCGGCTCGCCCTCGCGATGCTCTCGGTCATGGGCCCGGACGAGCTCGCCGGGGCGCTGACCGCCGGTGACACGAAGTCGCTCACCGCCATCCCCGGCATCGGGGCGAAGTCCGCGCAGCGGCTGGTCCTCGAGCTGCGCGACAAGGTCGCGCTGGTCCACGGGACGCCCGCCGCCCCGGCACCGAGTGCCGCCCCTGCCGGGGCCGGTGAGCCCTGGCGCGAGCAGGTCACCGAGGCCCTCGTCGGGCTCGGCTGGACCGGGAAGCAGGCGGGCGACGCCGTCGAGCGGGTCGCCGCCGACGCCCCGGCCGACGCCGAGGTCGCCACCTACCTGCGCCTGGCCCTGCGGGAGCTGCGCCGGTGAGCGCCGCGGCCGACGACCGCTACCGCAGCGAGATCCGTGAGGCGGACGGCTCGTACGAGGCGACGGCGCGGGTCGTCGACGCCGGCGGCACCGACGACGAGCGGGTCGTCGAGGCCGCGCTGCGCCCGCGCC
>JACXUW010000440.1 GCA_014763705.1 Micrococcales bacterium
GCTGACGCCGCACGCGGGGGAGTGCGCGCGCTCCACCTCCTCGCCGGTGAGCCGCGTGAGCAGGCGCGCGCACTCCCCCGCGTGCGGCGTCAGCAGGGTCACCCGCCCGCGCCGCCCACGCAGCACGTCGTCGTCGAGCAGGTCGAGGCCGCCCGCGTCGACGACGACCGGCTCCTCTCCCGCCAGCGCCGCGCGGGCCGCGTCGAGCTGGGCCTTCGAACCGGCCGCCCGCGAGGTGGTGTCGAGCCCGGGCCCGACGACCCAGGCCTGCACCCGGCCGACCCCGTGCGTCACCTCCGGCACGTGGGCGCGCACCAGGCCGGACGGGGTCGGCGTGCCGACGTAGCGCACCATCCCGGCCCCCGCCTCGACGGCCGCGGTCGTGCACAGCAGGGCGGCGCCGGTGTACGACTCGCCGCCCGCGACCACCCCGACCACACCGCGCGAGTACTTGTCGTCGCTCGGCACCGGCACCGGCCACCGCCGGGCGACGTCGTCGTGGTCGAGCCGACGCACCACCGGGTCGGTCGCCACCTCGAGCCCGATGTCCACGACGGTGAGCACCCCGCACGCCTGCTCGGTCGGTGGCAGCAGGTGCACCGGCTTGGCGACCGAGAAGGTCACCGTCTCGTCGGCGATCACGCCCGCGGGGTCGAAGACCACTCCGGCGGGGTCCTGGCCGGACGGCAGGTCGACGGCGACGACGTGCGCGGCGTCCGGCACGGCGGCCACCCACGCCCGCGCCCAGTCCGGCAGCCCCGGCCGGGCGCCGATGCCGAGGACCCCGTCGAGCACGACGTCGGCCTCGGCCAGCGCCCGCGGGTCGGTCGTCACGACGACCCCCGCCGCGCGGGCCCCGGCCGCCGCACCGGGGTGCACGGTCTCGTGATGCAGGGCGACGGCGTTCCACCCGGCCTCGGCGAGCCGAGCCACCGCGAAGAGGGCGTCGGCTCCGTTGTTCCCGGGCCCGACGAGCGCCGCGACCGTCCGCCCGCCCCGCTCCTCGAGCCGCGCCGCCGCCACCGCGGCCAGGCCCTCGACGGCCCGCGCCATCAGCTCACCGTCGTCGAGGGTCGCCATCAGCGCCTCCTCGGCGGCGTAGACGTCCTCGGTCGACCAGCCCGCGATCATCGCAGCCCCTCCTCGCGCTCGGCGACGACGACGGCCGAGGCGATGCCGGCGTCGTGCGAGAGCGACACGTGGATGGCGGTGATGCCGAGGTCGGCGACCGCCGCCTCGACCGTGCCCCGCAACCGGAACGCCGGCCGGCGGTCCTCGCCCCGGACCACCTCGGCGTCGTGCCAGTGCAGCCCGACGGGGGCACCGAGCGCCTTGGCCAGCGCCTCCTTGGCCGCGAACCGGGCCGCCCGCGAGTTGAGCGGCAGCACACGCTCGGACACCGTGAACAGCCGGTCCCCGAGCCGCGGCGTCCGCGAGAGCGTCGCCCCGAAGCGCTCGACGTCGACGACGTCGATGCCGACGCCGACGATCACCGCGTCACCGGGGCCGGCCGGGTCACTCGACCGTGACCGACTTGGCGAGGTTGCGGGGCTGGTCGACGTCGAGGCCCTTGGCCGACGCGAGGTGCAGCGCGAACACCTGGAGCGGCACGACCGCGAGCAGCGGCGCGAGCATCGGGGAGCACTGCGGGATGCGGACGACCTCGCTCGCGAACGGCTCGACGTCCTCGTCGCCGTCGTGGGCGATGACGAGCGTGCGGGCGCCGCGGGCCCGGATCTCCTGGATGTTCGAGACGACCTTCTTGTGCAGCTCGTGCGGCGTGTCCGGGCCCGGGACGACGACGAACACCGGCTGGCCGGGCTCGATGAGGGCGATCGGGCCGTGCTTCAGCTCACCGGCCGCGAAGCCCTCCGCGTGGATGTACGCGAGCTCCTTGAGCTTGAGGGCGCCCTCCATCGCCACCGGGTAGCCGACGTTGCGCCCGAGGAAGAGGACCGCCCGGCTGTCGGCCATGAACGTGGCCATCTCCCGGACGCGGCCCATCCGGCCGAGGAGGTCCTCGATCTTCTCCGGCATCGTCTGCAGCTCGGCGAGGACGGCCTTGGCGTCGTCGGCGTAGGTCTCGCCGCGCAGCTGGGCGAGGTAGAGACCGAGGACGTAGCAGGCGGTGATCTGGGCGAGGAAGGCCTTGGTCGAGGCGACGGCGATCTCCGGGCCGGCGTGCGTGTAGAGGACCGCGTCGGACTCGCGCGGGATGGTCGAGCCGTGCGTGTTGCAGATGGAGAGCGTCATCGCCCCCAGCTCGGTCGCGTGCTTGACCGCCATGAGGGTGTCCATCGTCTCGCCGGACTGGCTGATCGAGACGACCAGCGTGTTGTCGTCGACGATCGGGTCGCAGTACCGGAACTCGTGCGCCAGCGAGACCTCGACGGGGATGCGGGTCCAGTGCTCGACGGCGTACTTGGCGACCATGCCGGCGTACGCCGCGGTGCCGCAGGCGACGATGGTGATGCGGTCGACGGCGCGCAGCCGCTCCTCGGGGATGCGCACCTCGTCGAGCACGAGGGCGCCGGCCTCGTCGGTGCGCCCGAGGAGGGTGTCGGCGACGGCGTGCGGCTGCTCGTGGATCTCCTTCTCCATGAAGGTCGGGTAGCCGCCCTTCTCGGCCGCCGCGGCGTCCCAGGTGACCTCGTAGGCCTTGCCCTCGGCCGGGGTGCCGTCGAAGCCGATGACGGTGTGCCCCTCCGGGGTGATCGTCACGATCTGGTCCTGGCCGAGCTCGACCGCGTGTCGGGTGTGCCCGATGAAGGCCGAGACGTCGCTGCCGAGGAAGTTCTCACCGTCGCCGAGGCCCACGACCAGCGGGCTGTTGCGCCGGGCGCCGACGACCACGC
>JACXUW010000441.1 GCA_014763705.1 Micrococcales bacterium
CTCCTGGAGGCTTTGTGAGAGCGGTGCTCTCGTTTCATCGAGTGTGGCGCCCCACGCGATACTTTGTCAAGAGCAGTGCTCTCGTTCATGGTTTGATGGGTCCGTGCCTCCCACCTCCCGCGCCGAACGCCGCCGTGACATCGAACGGCGCGTCGTCGAGGTCGGCCGCCGCCACCTCGCCTCCGACGGTGCCGCCGGCCTGTCCCTGCGCGCCGTGACCCGCGAGCTGGGGATGGTCTCCTCCGCGGTGTACCGCTACGTCGCGGGCCGGGACGAGCTGCTCACCCTGCTCCTCGTCGACGCCTACGGCGAGCTCGCCGACGCGGTCGACGAGGCGGTCGCGGCCGCCGCCGACCGGCCGTGGGACGAGCGTGTCGTCGTCGCCGGTGCCGCCTTCCGGGCCTGGGCGGTGGCCGACCCCGCGAGCTACGCCCTGCTCTACGGCAGCCCGGTGCCGGGGTACGAGGCACCGGCCGAGCGCACCGTCGAGCCCGGCACGCGGGTCACCCTGACCCTGCTGCGCCTCCTTGCCGAGGGGGTCGAGGCCGGAGAGGTGACCCCCGCCGGCCCGGCGCCGGTCGGGGACACCCGGCTGCTCGCCGACCTCGAGCGCCTGGTCGCCGAGACCGGGCTGCCCGGTGGAGCGGACGTCATGGGCCGGGCGCTGCTGCTCTGGGCGACGCTGGTCGGTGGGACGAGCCTCGAGGTGTTCGGGCAGTACGGCCGCGACACCCTCACCGCCCCCGGGGCGCTCCTCGAGCACCAGCTGCGGCTGGCGCTCGCGGTCCTCCGCGCCCCCTGACCGACCCGCGGCGTCGCGTCTCTCAGCCGTAGGTGTCACGGGGGCCGCGGCCGTCCTGCACCCGGTGCCGGCCGCGCGACCACGGCGGGGCACTCGGGCCGACCACCCGGAGCTCGGTGACCGTGCCCTCGCCGACCTCCTCGGCGAGCCGGGTCATCAGGGTGGACTCCAGCAGGCGCAGCTGGGTGGCCCAGGCCGTCGAGTCGGCGCGGACGGTGAGCACGCCGTCGACGAAGTCGGTCGGGATGCAGTGCGCCGCGATCTCCGGCCCGACGATGGCCGGCCAGCGCCCGATGACCGACCCGACGGCGACGTCCGCGCCCCAGCCCCGTTCGGAGACGAAGCGCTCGATCTGGTCGGACAGCAGCTGCGGGTCGCGGCCGCCGCGCCGGTCACGACCGCCGGGGGCGTCCTTGGGGCGCCGGCGCGGCTTCAGGCCGGGCCGCAGCCCCTTGGC
This sequence comes from Micrococcales bacterium, assembly GCA_014763705.1. GTDB lineage: Bacteria > Actinomycetota > Actinomycetes > Actinomycetales > Dermatophilaceae > Phycicoccus. The sequence continues at coordinate 1,260 of JACXUW010000441.1, forward strand.
CCGCGCCGCGGCCCGGGCCCGGGCCAGCGCCTCGGCCGCCGCCAGCCCCTCCTGCGCCGGGTCGTCCTGGGCGTCCGGAGCCGGCTCCACCCCGGAAGCCTGCTCTTCACCCGGGAACGGTTCCGGGGTGGAGGGAGGCGTTATCGGGTCACCCGATACGCGTGGGTCGCGGGGGTCAGGTGGGAGTGTCGGTGCCGGCACCGGATGCTCCCTCGTCGGTCCCGTCGTCACCCGCTGCCGGCTCGCCGTCCGGGTCCGCTTCGTCGACGTCGGCCTGCGCGTCCTCGCCGTCGGCCCGTGTCTTCTCGACGTCGGTCTGCGCCCCCTCGACGGCGGCCTGCGCCCCCTCGACCTCGGTCTGCGCCCCCTCGACGTCGACCGCGCCGAGGGTGACCCGGTGGGTCCGGCCCGCGAGCGCGGCGGGCACGTCCTGCGGCACGGCGGCCGTCACGAGCACCTGCTCGGCGTCGGCGACCATCGCGGCGAGCCGTTCGCGGCGACCGGCGTCGAGCTCGGCGAAGACGTCGTCGAGGACGAGGACGGGGTCGTCGCCGAGGTCGGTGCGCAGCAGCTGGAAGGCCGCCAGCCGCAGGCCGAGCGCGAACGACCAGGACTCCCCGTGGCTGGCGTACCCCTTGGCCGGCAGCTCGCCGAGCGAGAGGACGACGTCGTCGCGGTGCGGACCGACGAGGCAGACGCCGCGCTCGACCTCCTGGTCGCGCACCTCGGCGAGCGTCGCGAGCAGCTCGTCGTGCAGCTCGGCGACCTCGGGCACCTCCCCCGCGGCGATGCGCGCCGCCGTCGCCTCACGCAGCGAGGAGCGGTAGGCGACCCGGGCGTCCGACTGCCCGTTGCTCACCTCGTCGTAGGCCTTGCCGAGGTACGGGCCGAGGTCGCGCAGCAGCCGGAGCCGCGCGTAGAGCAGCTGCGCGCCGACGCCGGCGAGCTGGGCGTCCCACACCGAGAGGGTGTGCAGCGCCGACGCCGTCTCGGACGCCGGGTCGAGCGACTCCGAGCCCGGCCGCGCCCGGCCACCGCGCCGCGCCCGCCGGGAGAGGTAGGGCTGGGCGGACTTGAGCAGGGCCGAGCGCTGCTTGACCACCCGGTCGTACTCCTGGCGCACCCCGGCCCAGCGCGGCTGCCGGGCGACGAGCAGGTCGTCGAGGAAGCGCCGGCGCTCGCCGGGGTCACCCTTGACGAGGGCGAGGTCCTCGGGCGCGAACAGGACGGTGCGCAGGGTGCCGAGCACCTCGCGCGGGCGGACCGGCGAGCGGTTCAGCCGCGCCCGGTTCGCCCGGCCCGGGGTGATCTCGAGCTCGACCATCGTCTCCCGGCCCTCGCGGACCACGGCCCCCCGCACCACCGCGCGCTCCGCCCCGAACCGGACGAGCGGGGCATCGGTGGCCACCCGGTGCGACGCGAGCGACGCGAGGTAGCCGACGGCCTCGACGAGGTTGGTCTTGCCCTGGCCGTTGAGCCCGACGAGGGTCGTCACGCCCGGCGTGAGCGGCAGCTCGGCCGAGGTGTAGCTGCGGAAGTCGGCGACCGACAGGTGCCGGACGTGCACCCCGCTGCTCAGGCCTTCTTCGCGGCG
>JACXUW010000442.1 GCA_014763705.1 Micrococcales bacterium
CCGCGACACCCGCCCCGCACCCGGGCGGGACCCCGGGCTACCCGCCTCCGCCGGCGACCGGTGGGCCCGCGCCGTACCCCTACGCCGCGCCCCCGGCCGGGCCGGTCGGACCGGTCGGCCACGTCCCCGGTTCGCCGTACGTCCAGCCGGCCAACAACTCGAGTGCCCTCGCCCTCACCATCGTCGCGGCAGCGTCCGTGCTGTTGTGCGGCGGCGTCCTCGTCATCCCGGCGCTCATCTTCGGGATCGTCGGGCTGACCAAGCAGTCCACGGACCCGGAGGGGTCGCGCCGTGCCTCCCGCAACGGCTGGTGGGCCTACGCCATCGGCGCCGCGGTGTCGGTCCTGCTCGTCATCGGGCTGATCGCGTTCCTCGTCGCGGCGGGGTCGAGCAGCGGGGACTTCAGCACCTCCTACGACGGGTACTGAGGCCGTCACCCGTCGACCGGGGAGAATCCAGCCGCCGTCCAGCGAACTCCCAGACTCCGGGACCAGACTGGGAACCGTGACAGCGACGCAGCACCCCGAGGCCCGCCTCCTCGTCGTCGAGGACGAGCCGAACATCCGCGAGCTCCTGGCGACCTCGCTGCGCTACGCCGGCTTCGACGTGGCCACGGCGGCGAGCGGCTCGGAGGCACTCAAGGTCGCCGGGGACCACCTGCCCGACCTCTGCGTCCTCGACGTGATGCTCCCCGACATGGACGGCTTCACGGTGACCCGCAAGCTGCGCGACCAGGGGCGCCAGCTGCCGATCGTCTTCGTCACCGCGCGCGACTCGGTCGACGACAAGATCAAGGGCCTCACCGTCGGCGGCGACGACTACGTCACCAAGCCCTTCTCGCTGGAGGAGGTCGTCGCGCGCATCCGCGCCGTCCTGCGCCGGACCCGCGGGGACCTCGACGAGGACCGCCCGGTGCTGCGGTTCGAGGACCTGGAGCTCGACGAGGACTCCCACGAGGTGCGCCGGGCCGGGCGGGCGATCGAGACGAGCCCGACCGAGTTCAAGCTGCTCCGCTACCTCATGCTCAACCCAAACCGCGTGCTGTCCAAGGCGCAGATCCTCGACCACGTGTGGGACTACGACTTCCGCGGCGAGTCCGGCATCGTCGAGTCCTACATCTCCTACCTGCGCCGCAAGATCGACGTCGAGGGCCTCCCCGCCCTGATCCACACCAAGCGCGGCGTCGGGTACGTCCTGCGGCTGCCTCCGCAGTCCTGATGGCGACCGCCTCCTGGCGGGCCCCCGGGATGGTCCGGCGGCTCGAGGCGGTGCCGCTGCGCACCCGGCTGCTGCTCATCGTCGGCGTCCTCGTCGGGTCGGCCCTCCTCCTCACGAGCATGGTCACGGCCTACCTCCTCAAGAGTGACCTCGACGCCCGGGTCGACGCCGAGCTGCGCAGTGTCCTCAGCCCGGTCGCGACGCAGGCGATCAGCGACCTGCGCAGCCGCACCGAGGAGCCGCTGCCGACGAGCTACGCCTTCGTCCTGCAGACCCCGGACGGCAGCGTGAGCCGCACCCCGCAGGGTCAGACGGCCAAGCCGGACGTGCCGATGCTCGACCCGGCCGACGCCCGGGTCCGCAGCCAGGCCCCCTTCACCGTCGGGTCGACCAACGACGACCTCCGCTGGCGGTTCATCGCCGCACGGGTCGCCGGGAGCAACGCGGTCGTCGCGGTCGGGGTGCCGTTGGAACCGGTGAAGCACACCGTGACCCGCCTGCTCGTGTCCACCGCCCTGATCGGCACGATGGCCCTCGTCCTCTCCCTCGTCCTCGGGCACTTCGCCGTGCGCCGCGCCTTCCGCCCGCTCCGCCGCATCGAGGACACCGCCGCCGCCATCGCCGAGGGCGACCTCACCCAGCGCATCCCCGTGCGGCAGGCCGACGACGAGGTCACCTCCCTCTCCCGCAGCCTCAACGTGATGCTCGCCCAGGTCGAGTCCTCGTTCGCGGTGCGCGAGGCCAGCGAGGACCGGATGCGGCAGTTCGTCGCCGACGCCTCGCACGAGCTGCGCACCCCGCTCGCGACGGTCCGCGGCTACGCGGAGCTCTACCGCCAGGGCGCGGTCCGCGACCCGGAGGCCGTCGGGTCGGCGATGGAACGCATCGAGGCCGAGTCCGGCCGGATGAGCGCGCTCGTCGAGGACCTCCTCATGCTCGCCCGCCTCGACGAGGAGCCGGAGGTCGAGCACACCGACGTCGACCTCACCGTCCTCGCCGCCGACACGGTGGCCGACGCCCGGGCCCGGGCCCCCGAGCGCCGCATCTCCCTCGTCGGCTTCGCCGGTGGCGTCGAGCCGACCGTCGTGCGCGGCTCGGAGCCCCGGCTGCGCCAGGTCGTCACCAACCTCGTCGCGAACGCGTTGCGGCACACCCCGAACGGAACTCCGGTCGAGGTCGCGGTCGGCCTCCAGGACGGGACTCCCTGCCTGGAGGTGCGCGACCACGGCCCCGGCGTCCCCCCCGACATCGCGACCAAGGTCTTCGAGCGCTTCTACCGCGCCGACCCGTCTCGCGGGCGCTCGAGCGGCGGCGGCACGGGCCTCGGTCTGGCCATCGTCGCCGCGATCGTCGCCGGCCACCGGGGCCGCGTCGGGGTCGCCGAGACGCCCGGCGGCGGCGCGACCTTCGTCGTCCGGTTCGCACAGCCGACTCCCAGCCACTGACCAGCCCGCGCCCACCTCGGGGGCGTTGAGTGGGGTCCAGTCGAGCACAAGGAGACACGACCGGCGATGAACGACCAGCAGCCCCGCACCCCGGACGGGTCCGGCCCGTGGACCGCCCCCCAGTGGTACACCCCGCACGGCGGCACGACCACCGCCCACCGCCCGTCCTCCGACGCGGCCC
>JACXUW010000443.1 GCA_014763705.1 Micrococcales bacterium
GGCGAGGATCTGGGTCCACAGGTGCGGGTCGCTCGCGGCGATCCGGGTGACGTCGCGCAGCCCCTGCCCGGCGAGCCTCGTGGCCGCGCGGCTGGAGACCCTCGACGAGGCGGCGGTCTCGCTCGCCGGGCAGGGGCTGCGCGACGTCACCCGGATCGCCGCGAGCGACCCGCACCTGTGGACCCAGATCCTCGCCGGCAACGCGGGAGCGGTCCGTGAGGTGCTCGCCGCCCTGGCCGCCGACCTGGACGGCGTCGTCGCGGCCCTGGCCGCGCTCGAGGGCGGGGAGGACGCCGTCGGCGCCCGCGGCACGCTCGCCCGGGCCATCGCGGCCGGCAACTCCGGCCAGGCCCGCATCCCGGGCAAGCACGGGGCCGCCCCGACCGCGTACACGACGGTCCGGGTGCTCATCCCGGACGAGCCGGGCCAGCTCGGGCGGCTGTTCGCCGACATCGGCGAGATCGGGACCAACATCGAGGAGTTCCACCTCGACCACGGGCTCGGCCAGCCCTTTGGGCTCGCCGAGGTCGACGTCGTGCCGGCAGCGGCCACGGACCTCGCCGAGGCGCTGGCCGCCCGGGGCTGGCGCCTGCACGGCTGAGGTCCTCAGTAGGCTCTCCACCTATGACCGCGCCGCTCACCATCGCCATCGACGGTCCCTCCGGCTCCGGGAAGAGCAGCGTGGCGCGGGCCGTGGCGCAGCGCCTCGGGGTGGGCTACCTCGACACCGGGGCGATGTACCGGGCGCTCGCCTGGTGGTGCCTCGCGCAGGGCATCGACCTCGAGGACCGGCTCGCCGTCGCCGAGGCCGCGGCCGGCTACCCGCTCGAGCTGAGCACCGACCCCGAGCACGTCACCGTGTCGGTCGGCGGCACCGACGTCACCCGGGCGATCCGCGAGGCCGACGTGACGGCCGCGGTCACCGCGGTGGCGACCAACCGCGACGTGCGTCCGGTGCTCCAGGAGGCCCAGCGGCGGCTCATGGCGCAGACCGCCGAGCGCACCGGGGGCGTCGTCGCCGAGGGGCGCGACATCACGACCGTCGTGGCGCCCGACGCCCGCGTCCGGGTCCTGCTCACGGCCTCCGAGGAGGCCCGCCTGCGTCGCCGCTCCACCGAGCTGCACGGCTCCGCCGACGCCGCCGCGGTCGAGGCCACCCGCGACCAGGTGGTCCGCCGCGACCGCGCCGACTCCACCGTCTCCGCGTTCACCGAGGCGGCCGAGGGCGTCGTCCTCGTCGACACCTCCGACCTCGACCTCGACGAGAGCATCGAGGCGGTGCTCGACGTCGTCGCGACCGCCACCGAGTCCGAGCGCTGACCGGCGCTCGGAGGAGGACGATTCGGGGGAGCGGGCCCCGGTACGGGAGGATGGTGCGGTGAGCACCGAGGACCCGACCCAGACCCAGGACCCCGAGGCCGTCGAGCGCGCCCTGCGGGCCGGCCTCGAGGACTTCGAGCTCGACGACGACGACCGCGCCCTCCTCGACGCCGAGGGCGGACTCGACGACGACGCCGACCTGCGCGGCCCGGCGCCGGTCGTCGCGATCGTCGGCCGCCCGAACGTCGGCAAGTCGACGCTGGTCAACCGCATCCTCGGCCGGCGCGAGGCCGTCGTCGAGGACGTCCCGGGGGTCACCCGTGACCGCGTCGCCTACGACGCCGAGTGGACCGGGCACCCGTTCACCGTCGTCGACACCGGCGGCTGGGAGGTCGACGCCACGGGCATCCACCTGCGCGTCGCCGAGCAGGCCGAGATCGCCGTCGAGCTCGCCGACGCCGTGATGTTCGTCGTCGACGCCACGGTCGGCGCCACCGACGACGACGAGGCGGTGGTCCGGATGCTGCGGCGCGCGGGGAAGCCGGTCGTCCTCGTCGCGAACAAGGTCGACGACCAGCGCACCGAGGCCGACGCCGCGGCGCTGTGGAACCTCGGGCTCGGCCAGCCGTGGCCGGTCTCGGCGCTCCACGGGCGCGGGAGTGGTGACGTGCTCGACGCCCTCCTCGAGGTCCTGCCCGAGGTCTCGGCGGTCGGGGCCTACGCGCGGGGCGGGCCGCGACGCGTCGCCCTGCTCGGCCGGCCGAACGTCGGCAAGTCCTCGATGCTCAACAAGCTGACCGGCACCGACCGCGTCGTCGTCGACGACGTCGCCGGCACCACGCGCGACCCGGTCGACGAGGTCGTCGAGCTCGGTGGCCGCGCGTGGCGGTTCGTCGACACGGCGGGCATCCGCCGCCGGGTGCACCAGACCCGCGGCGCCGACTTCTACGCCTCGCTGCGCACCCAGACCGCGCTCGAGAAGGCAGAGGTCGCCGTCGTGCTCGTCGACGCCAGCGACACGATCGCCGAGCAGGACGTGCGGGTGATCCAGCAGGTCATCGACGCCGGGCGCGCGCTCGTCATCGCCTACAACAAGTGGGACCTCACCGACGAGGAGCGCCGGCACTTCCTCGAGCGCGAGATCGAGCGCGACCTGGTCCAGGTGCCGTGGGCGCCGCGGGTCAACGTCTCGGCCCGCACCGGCCGGCACCTCGAGAAGCTCGTCCCGGCCATCGACCGAGCCCTGGAGTCGTGGGAGACCCGCATCTCCACCGGGCGGCTCAACGCGTTCCTCGGCGAGGTCGTCGCGGCGCACCCGCACCCGGTCCGCGGCGGCAAGCAGCCGCGCATCCTCTTCGCCACCCAGGCCGGCACCCGGCCCCCGCGCTTCGTCCTCTTCGCCTCCGGCTTCGTCGAGGCGGGCTACCGCCGGTTCGTCGAGCGCCGGCTGCGCGAGGAGTTCGGGTTCGAGGGGACCCCGATCGAGATCTCGGTCCGGGTACGCGAGAAGCGCAGCGCCCGCC
>JACXUW010000444.1 GCA_014763705.1 Micrococcales bacterium
GTTCGACACCCCCCGGGAGGTGGACGCGTGAGCGAGATGCTCGCCCTCGACTTCATGCGGCAGGCGTTCGTCGCCGCCCTCCTCGCCGGTGTCGCGGCCCCGCTCGTCGGCACCTTCCTCGTCCAGCGCCGGATGTCGCTCATCGGCGACGGCATGGGCCACGTCGCGCTCGCCGGCGTCGCGGTGGGCATCCTCACCGGCCAGCAGCCGGTGCTCACCGCTCTCGTGGCGGCCGTCCTCGCGGGCGTGGCCATCGAGCTGATCCGGGCCAGCGGACGCACGAGCGGTGACGTGGCGCTGGCGGTGATGTTCTACGGCGGCATCGCGCTCGGTGTCGTCCTCATCGCCCGGTCCTCGGCCAGCAACCCCTCGAACCTCACCGCCTACCTCTTCGGGGCGATCCTCACGACGAGCTCCGGCGACCTCGCCCTCCTCGCCGCGCTCACCGTGGCCGTCCTCCTCGTGACGACCGTGCTGCGCCAGCGCTTCTTCGCCGTGGCCAACGACGAGGAGTACGCCCGGTCGGCCGGGCTGCCGGTCCTCGCCTACAACCTCGTCCTCGCCGTGCTCACCGCGGTGACGGTCGTCGTCTCGATGCGGATCGTCGGCCTGCTGCTCATCAGCGCCCTGATGATCGTCCCCAACGCCACCGCCCAGCTGCTGGCCCGCAGCTTCGGTGCGAGCGTGCGGTGGGCGGTGCTCGTCGGGGTCGTGTCGAGCGTCGGCGGGGTCGCGGTCTCCTACGAGGCGGGCACGCCGTCCGGCGGCACCATCGTGCTGCTCGCCATCGGGCTCTTCCTCGCCGTCACCGCCGCCACCGCGCTCGTGGGCCAGCTCCGGCGGGCCGCGCACCGTCGTGCCGAGCGGCACGACCACGAGCACGGGCCGCGGTGCGGGCACGAGGCGGTCGAGCACGACGGCCACGTCGACTACCTCCACGACGGGCACCGGCACGCCGCGCACGAGGGGCACTACGACGAGCACGGACGGCACGAGGAGGCCGGCACCCGATGACCGAGCAGAGGACCGAGCGGCGCCCGACCCGCCAGCGCGCCGCCATCACCGAGGCGCTCACCGGGAGCGCCGAGTTCCGGTCGGCCCAGGAGATCCACGCCGACCTCGCCGGTGGCGGCACCCGGGTCGGGCTGGCGACGGTGTACCGCAACCTCCAGGCGATGGCCGCCGACGGCGAGCTCGACGTCATCCGGACCGCCGACGGCGAGGCCGTCTACCGCTCCTGCGCGAGCGAGGCGCACCACCACCACGTCGTGTGCCGCTCGTGCGGGCTGGCCGTCGAGGTGACCGCCGACGCCGTCGAGCGCTGGGCCGAGGCGGTCGCCGCCGAGCACGGCTTCAGCCAGGTGCGCCACACCGTCGAGATCGACGGGCTGTGCGCCGCCTGCTCTAGAACGCGCTGACCGGGCCGGTGGCCCGCTGGGGCCGGCTGAGGTGGCGGAGCATCGCGGTCTGCCCGTGCCGGTCGGCCGCGACCGCCGCCAGCAGCCCGAGGACCGCGTGGCCGACCTCGGTGGGGAACGGTGGGGTCGGCGCGTCGATGCTCGCGGCGAGGTCGTCGGAGTGGACGAGGACCTCCATCGACCGGGTGAGCAGGAAGTCGGGGACGCTGAGCGACCATCCCTGCCACGGGACGTGCACCGGTGCCGTGCGCGTGCCGCCGAGGACCGGTGCGAGCACCCGACGCACCCCCGAGAGGTCGTCCTCGAGCCGGGCCAGCAGGACCGCCGGGCCCTCGGCCGCGCGCTCGTCGGAGTCGTCGCGGATCGAGGTGTTCTCCTCGTCCTCGAGCCCGGCGCGGACCCACGGCGCGTGCTGGTAGTGCTGGACAGCGGTGAGGACCTCGGCGTCGACGGGCTCGGCGTCGAGGAGCAGCACCGTGCTGCGAGCCTGGCCGGCGAGGTGGTGCGCGAGCCCGCCCACGCTCATGCCGGCGCAGGCGCTCTCGTCGGCCCAGCGCCGAGCCACCTCCGGATGGCGGACCAGCCGGACCGCCGTCGCGGCGACCTCGGGGAACAGGCGGACGAGCGCATCGGGCGTGGGCATGACGGGGACGCTAGCGACCCCCGCCGACGGCTGAGACCGGGCTGTCGGCGGCGGCCGTCGGGGCGTCGACGGCCCCGCCGTAGCGCCGCTCGCGGTCGACGTAGGACTGCACGGCGGCCCACAGGTCACGGCGGTCGTAGTCGGGCCAGAGCCGGTCCTGGAAGACCATCTCGGCGTAGGCGCTCTGCCAGAGGAGGAAGTTGCTCGTGCGCTGCTCGCCGGAGGAGCGCACGAAGAGGTCGACGTCGGGCATGTCCGGCTCGGGCAGGTAGCGGGCGACGGTGCGCTCGTCGACGCTGCGCGGCTTGAGCCGACCGGCCGCGACGTCCTCGGCGAGCCGCTGCACGGCGTCCCCGATCTCGGCCCGGCCGCCGTAGTTGACGCAGAAGTACAGCGTGAGACCGGTGTTGTGCCTGGTCAGCTCCTGGGCGATCTCGAGCTCCTTGATCACCGAGCCCCACAGCCGTGGCCGCCGACCGACCCAGCGCATCCGGACCCCCCACGAGTGCAGCTGGTCGCGGCGGCGCCGGATGACGTCGCGGTTGAAGCCCATGAGGAAGCGCACCTCGTCGGGGCTGCGCTTCCAGTTCTCGGTGCTGAACGCGTAGGCCGACAGGTGGGTGACGCCGAGCTCGACGGCGCCCGCGACGACGTCGAGGAGGGCCGCCTTCCCCGCCTCGTGCCCCTTGGTGCGGGGCAGGCCGCGCTGGTTGGCCCAGCGGCCGTTGCCGTCCATGACGACGGCGACGTGCCGGGGCAGGCGGTCGGCGGGGATGGC
>JACXUW010000445.1 GCA_014763705.1 Micrococcales bacterium
GGCAGGGGCGCACGACGTCGGGGCGGGTGACGTTGACGAGGGGCATCGGGTGGCTCATCGGCTCGACGTCGGCGATCGGCGCCTGCTGCACGGTGGCCACCGCCTCGAGGATGACGCCGAGCTCGCCGACCATCCGGTCGAGCTCGGCGTCGGAGAGGTCGATGCGGGCGAGCCCGGCGAGGTGCGCGACGTCCGCGCGGGTGAGTTCGGCCATGGCGGGCAGTCTATGGGGGCCCGCGACGAGGGCCGTGCGGCGCCCGGCCGGCTCACGAGCCGGTGAGCCCGAGCACGGCCAGACGGATCAGCGCCGAGAGCCCCACCCCGACCGCGAGGGTCAGCAGCAGCAGAGCACCCATGGGTCGACGACCCCGGCGCTGCGAGAATCGGCCGGTGCTCACCGACACCGCCTCGCTGCAGACCGTCCTCGACGTCTGCGGGGTCTTCGTCTTCGGTCTGTCCGGTGGGCTCGTCGCGGTCCGGCGCGGGCTCGACCTCTTCGGCGTCCTCGTCCTCGCCTGGGTCGCCGGACTCGGCGGCGGCATCATCCGGGACCTGTTCCTCGGCATCACGCCACCGGTGGCGGTCAGCGACTGGCGGCTGCTCGCGGCGGCCGTCGTCGCCGGCGGCGCGGTCTTCCTCCTCCACGGCGTGTGGGAGGACGACGACGCCCGTCCCGCGGGGGGCCGGCGGCACGTCACGCGCGCGGTCCGCCTCCTCGACGCCGCCGGGCTGGCGCTCTTCGCGGTCAGCGGCGCGCTCGTCGCCCTCTCCCGGGACGCCGGTCCGCTCGCGGCGACGCTCATCGGCGGCATCACGGCGATCGGTGGCGGGCTGCTCCGCGACGTCCTCGCCCGGCAGGTGCCCGAGGTGCTCCAGCGCGAGCTCTACGCCCTCCCCGCCCTGGCCGGGGCTGCGCTCGTCGTCCTCCTCGACCGCATCGACCTGCTGTCCCCGCTGACCGCGTGGCTGGCCGTCGCCCTCGTCTTCGTCATCCGGGTCGTCGCGGGGGCCCTGGACCTCAACGCGCCCCGCGCACTGCGCAGCACCCCGCCCGACCGCTGACGCCCGGGCAGCTCAGGCGTCGGACCCGAGCAGCGCCGCACGCGAGTAGTCGCCCTCGACGAGCGAGGGGTCGCGGGCGGCCCAGGACCGCAGCACCGCGAGAGCCGCCGGCCACTGCCGCATCGACTCGTCGACCTGGGCGACGATGCCACCGTTCTCGGCGATGACCTGGACGCGGGCACCCCGGTTGGCCCGGTTGAGGGTCGAGGGCGGCAGCGCGCGCAGCTCGCGCAGCGACGAGACCGGCACCGACACCGCACCGGGACGCCGCTCGACGCGGTCGCCCTCGACGTCGAGGACCGTGCGGAAGCGGACGACGAACCACGCGGCGGGCGGGATGACGAGCACGAAGAACAGGACGAGCACCCAAACGGCGACCGCCGCGAGGAGCGGGGTGCCCTCCCCCGTCCCGTCACGGACCAGGCCGACGAGCCCGAGGACGCACCCCACCCAGAACGCGAGCATGAGGGGCAGCGAGATCAGGCGCACCCACGCCGGGGCCGTGATGACTACTCGGGTGGGGAGCTCTCCCCGTTGAGGTGCGCTCATGGCCCTCAGTATGGTCGGCTGGGACAGAGGCGTACCCGGGGAGGGCGTCGGGGAGCAACCGGAACGGGAGATCGATGACCTACGACGTGAGCCCGGGCGAGATCCGCACCCACGCGGGTGACGTCGCCCGCGTCGCCCAGGCGCTCGGCCAGATGCAGCAGGCCAGCTCGGTGAGCGGAGACAGCTACGGGCTCCTCCTGCAGTGGCTGCCGGGCGCGATCAACGCCGTCAGCGGTGACGTCGAGGGCGCTCTCGACACCGTGGCAACGAACGCCGACCGGGCGGTCAACGGGCTGCGCGCGATGGCCGACCAGTACGAGGCCGACGACACCAACGCGTCGTGGCAACTGAGGAGCTCCTACCCGTGAGCACGCAACCCACCATCGGCCCGCAGAACCCCTACACCGTCCCGGACGCCGGCAGCACCAACGCCGGCGACTCCTTCATCGGGCTGGACGAGGGCTCCGGCTGGACCTCGGGCGCCGGGCTCATCGACAGCGGCTACGGCACGATCAACGCCCTGTGCAGCGGCAACTGGATCGACGCCGCGCTGAGCGGGGTCGCCCTCGTCATCGACGCCGCCGCCACCGCGGCCGACCCGATCGGGTCGGCCCTCGCGGCCGGCATCGGCTGGATCATCGACCACCTCAACCCGATCAAGAAGTGGTTCGAGGAGGTTGCGGGCAACCCCGGCGGAGCCGTCGCCCAGGCGCAGACCTGGGGGCTGATCTCGAAGGACCTCGGCCCGGCGGCCAGCGACTGGGGCTCGAGCGCCGGCGTCCTGCGCGGGGGCAACGAGGGACCGGCGGTCAACGCCTACCTCGGCTGGCAGCAGACGCACGTCGACGCCATCTCCGCCCTCGAGGGTGCGGCGGCCGGCATGGAGAAGGCGATCAGCGCGTGCGCGGCCGTCGTCGGCTTCGTCCACGGCTTCCTGCGCGACGTCCTCGCCCAGCTCGTCGGCGCGGCCATCAGCTGGATGACCGAGGCGCTGCTCTCCTTCGGCACGCTCATCCCGTGGATCATCGGCCAGATCAGCACCCGCATCGCGGCGGTCTCGGCCAAGTGCTCGTCCTTCGTCACCGGCCTGGTCCGCACCGGCAGCACGCTCGACGACCTGCTCAAGGCCCTCGGGTCCTGGGGCCAGCAGCTGCTGCGCCTCCTCGACAAGGTCAAGCGCAACCCGGCCCTCCACCGCCCGGCCCCCCGGCACGCCGGACCAC
>JACXUW010000032.1 GCA_014763705.1 Micrococcales bacterium
GCTTGAACCAGGTCATGACGCCCTTGTTCAGCTCGGTGCTCACCGCGGTGGCGTCCTTGCTGCCGAGGAAGAGCTCCTGGACGCCCTTGCCGAGCAGGTCGGTGCCGGACGGCGACCCGTAGCGGAAGTCGGTGAGCAGGAGGTACGGGGAGCCGCTGGAGTCGAGGTTGCCCGCGACGTCCTTGAGCACCGGGTCGGAGTACGAGACGCCGGGGACGGCCGAGATCTGCTTGACGTCGTCGGCGACCATCTGGCCGAACTCCTTGGTGGACATCCACTTCACGAGCTCCATGGCCGCGTCCTTGTGCGGAGACTTCGCGTTGACCGCGAAGTTGCCGTCCGCCCAGCCGGCCGTCGTCCCGGTGGCGCCGGCCGGGGCCCCCGGGGGCGGCGGCACCTGGAAGACGCCGAGGTCCATCTCCGGGTTGGCCTTCTGCAGCGTCGCGAGGTCGTACGAGCCGCCGGGGTACATCGCCGCCTTGCCGGAGGAGAAGAGGGTCATCGCGTCCGTGACGGCGACGCCGGTGACGCTCTTGGGCATGTACTTCTCGAGGGTCTTGAGCACCTCGACGGACGCGACGAAGTCCGGGTCGGTGAAGTCCTTCGCGCCCGACTGCACGGCCTTCTGGAACTCGGTGCCGCCGAAGCGCGAGCCGGCGAGGATCTCGTGGACGATCGGCAGGGTCCAGTCGTCCTTGGCGCCGACGGCGAGCGGCGTGATCCCCTTCTTGAGGAAGGTCTCGTTCGCGGCGATGAACTGGTCCCAGGTCGTCGGGACCTGGACCCCGTTGTCCGAGAACATCTTCTTGTCGTAGAACAGGACGGTGGCCTGGCGGGCGAGCGGCACCGAGTAGAGCTTGCCGTCCTCCTTGCCCTTGGCGCCCGCGACGATGTTCTCGTCCCAGGACGACAGGTCGACCTGGCCGTCGAGCGGCACGAGGGAGCCCGAGGCGACAGTGGTCTGCAGGCCGCCGTAGGAGCGCACCTGCGGCACGTCCGGGCCGTCCGAGCCGGCGAGCCCGGTCGCGAGGATCTTGTTGTACTCGGTCGCCTTGAACGGCTTGAAGTCGACGGTGACCCCCGGGTGCTCCTTCTCGTACGCGGCGAAGATCCTGTCGTACGCGGCCTTGTCCTCGACGCGCCACGACCAGACGGTGAGCGTCGTCGAGCCGCCGTCGCCCGAGGCGCCGCCCGAGGACGACGACGGTGCACACGCCGCGAGGGCGAGGACACCGGCGCCGAGGGCGAGGGCGAGCCGGGTCCGGTGGTGTCGGGTGGTCATGCGGGATCTCCTGTCGGGACGTGGGCCGAGGGCCTGGTGGTGGTCGTGTCGGGGGAGCCGGTGGGGGTGCGGATGGCCGTCAGGGCGCGTGCCACCGACCCGTCGTGGGCGGCGAGCGCGGTCCGGGCGGCCTCGGCGTCGACGCCCGCGAGGAGCGTCACGAGGGCCGGCTTGAGCTCGCCGTCGGTGGCCTCGAGCGCTCGCCGGGCCTCGGCCTCGGAGGCACCGCTCGCCTCGCGGAGGATGCGCACCACCCGGCCGCGCAGCTTCGCGTTCGTCGCCACGACGTCGACCATGAGGTTGGACCAGGTGCGCCCGAGCCGGATCATCACCGCGGTCGAGAACGCGTTGAGGACGAGCTTCTGCGCCGTCCCGGCCTTGAGCCGCGTCGACCCCGTGATCACCTCGGGCCCGGTGTCGACGGCGAGGCAGTGGTCCGCGAGCGGGGCGAGCTCGGGCTGCGGGTTCGAGGTGACGAGGGCGGTCACGGCACCGCGGTCGCGGGCCAGCTCGAGCGCCCCCCTGACGTAGGGCGTGCGCCCGGAGGCGGTGAGGCCGACCACGACGTCGCCCCCGCCCACGGCGTCGAGGTCGGCCCGCCCCTGCTCCGCGTCGTCCTCGACGTTCTCGAGGGCGCGCAGCAGGGCCTCCGGACCGCCCGCGTGGTGTGCCACGACGAGCCCGGGCGGGGCGTTGAAGGTGGGGAGCAGCTCGGCGGCGTCCAGGACGGCGAGCCGGCCGGAGGTGCCGGCGCCGACGTAGTGGATGGTGCCGCCGGCCCGCACCGCTGCGACGGCGGCGTCGACGAGGGCGGCCAGCTCGGGGAGCACCTGCGCGACCGCGGGGGCGACGAGGGCGTCCTCGGCGTTGACGAGCCGGAGCACCTCGAGGGTGCCCAGGCCGTCGATGCCGACGGTGCCCGGGTGTCGCTCCTCGGTGGGTGCCATGACGGTCGCCTCGGTGCTCACCCGGGCGATGTTACTTTCCTACGTCTGTGTCGTCAACGGTGTGAATAAGTGACACCCTCAGTACCGGACGTGGTGCCCGGCGACCGCCCGTCGCGTCTCCTCGACCGCCGACTGCGCCCGCGCGAGGTCGTGCTGGGCCACGGCGATGTAGAGGCAGTCGACGACGGTGAGCGCCGCGATGCGGCTGGCGGTCGCGCCCGACCGCAGGCTCGACTCGCGGGCCGCGGTGGCCAGGACGTGCTCGGCGCCCTCGGCGAGCCGGGACACCGGGAAGTTGGTCACGGCGACGGTCGTCGCGCCTCGCGAGCGGGCCAGGGCCAGCGCCTCGACCGTCTCGGTCGTCGTGCCCGAGTGGGAGATGCCGATGGCGACGTCGCCCGGGCCGAGCAGCGTCGCGCTGGTCAGCGCGATGTGCGGGTCGTTCCAGGCGAACGCGACGGTGCCGATGCGGTGCAGCTTCTGCTGCAGGTCCATCGCGACGAGCGCGCTGGCGCCGATGCCGTAGACGTCGACCCGCTGCGCCCCGGCGATGGCTGCCGCCGTCGCCGTCAGTGCGGTGCGGTCGATCGCCTGGGCGGTCTCCTCGACGGCACTGGCGTCGGCATAGGCCACCTTCGCGATGACGTCGTCGACGGTGTCGTCGGCGCTGATGTCGCTGGTCGGCGCCGACGGCCGGCCGCCCGTCGAGGCCTCGGCGAGGGCGAGCCGCAGCTGCGGGTAGCCCCGCAGGCCGAGCCGCTTGCAGAAGCGCAGGACGGTGGTCTCGGAGGTCGCGGCGGCGACGGCGAGCTCACTGATGGTCAGGCCGGCGGCCGCCCGGGGGTCGGCGAGCACCTGCTCGGCCACCCGGTCCTCGGCCGGCGACAGCGAGGGCCGGACCCCGCGCAACCGGACGAGGAGGGAGGGGGCGCCGTCGACGGGCTGGCTGGACATGGGGGACAACCTAGGCGCCGCGGTGCACGACGCTCCACCCCGCCGTCACGAACCGGTCACCGTGACGCTCCCCGTCGAGGAGCACGCGGTGCCCGCCGGTCACCCGCACGCCGTCGACGAGCACGCCGCGGCCGAGGTAGAGCGCGTCGGTGGCCATCCGCCAGCGCAGGAGGAGGTGGCCGGCCGGCAGGTCCGCGCGCGCCTGCATCCAGTGCCGGCCGTGCTCGCCGGAGATCGTGCCGTCGGTCTGCTCCTGCGGTCCGCGGTCACGGACGGCGAAGGGCAGCGGCGACCACGTCGAACCCCCGTCCGCCGAGGTCTCGAGGGTGAGGACGTCCGTGCTCTCGGTGTCGACGAAGAGGTCGAAGCCGAGCCGGGCACCCCTCTCCGGCACCGCGACCGGCGCCGTTAGGGTGGAGGTCGTCCCGTTCTCGCCGCCCGAGTACCACGCGGTGCGGCCGCGCCTCGGGTCGACGGGCATCGCCATGGCCAGGCCGTGGGCCCACTCGCGACGGGCCTGGTTGTTGCTGCCCCAGTCGCGCGAGGGGTGCACGCGGTTGGTCAGGAGGATGGCGAACGAGCGGCTGTCGAAGTCGATGACGATCGAGGTGCCGGTGTAGCCGGTGTGCCCCGCGGTGCGCGGCCCGGAGAGGCCGTCCATGTACCACCGCTGGTCGAGCTCGAACCCGAGCCCGTGGGCGTCGCCGGGGAAGGACTCGTTGAAGTTCGTCACGAGCAGCTCGACGCTCTTCCGGTCGAGGATGCGGTGCCCGCGGTAGGTGCCGCCGTCGAGCAGCGCCTGCGAGAGGACGGCGAGGTCGTCGGCGGTCGAGAAGACGCCGGCGTGGCCCGCGACGCCGCCGAGCGACCAGGCGTTCTCGTCGTGGACCTCGCCCCACACGAGCCCGCGCGGCGGGGCCGTCTGGTACTCGGTGGCGGCCGTGCGCCGCTTGTCGGTCGGGTTGTAGCCGGTGTCGCGCATCCCCAGGGGAGTGGTGATGCGGTCGTGGACGACCCGGTCGAGGGTCTTCCCGGTGAGCCGCTCGACCATCACCCCGAGCGTGATGAGGTTGAGGTCGCTGTAGAGGTAGGCGGAGCCGGGCGGGTTGGTCAGCGGCTGCTCCATGACCGCCTTGATCCGCGACGCCTTGTCGGGGTACTTCGACCACAGCGGCAGCCACGAGGTGAAGCCGGAGGTGTGGGTCAGCAGCATCCGGACGGTGACGTCCTGCTTGCCGTTGGCGGCGAACTCGGGCAGGTAGCGGGCGACCGGCGCGTCGAGCGCGACCCGGCCCTGCTCGATGAGCTGGACCGTGGCGATCGAGGTGAACAGCTTGCTCACCGACGCGAGGTCGAAGACGGTGTCCTCGCGCATCGGGACCCGCTGGTCGGGCGGCAGCTCGGTCGTCGCGTCCTTCCACCGCAGGGCCCATCCGGTGGCGTGCCGGGCGACGACCTTGCCGTCGTGCCCCATGAGGCCGACCGCGCCCCCGTACATCGGGTGGCCACCGGCGGCCGGGGCCTCGACGTGCGAGTCGACGAGCCGCTCGGCCTCGGCGATGGGCGCCGGGTCGAGGCCGGCGGCGCGCGGCGAGGCGTCGCGCAGGACGGTGTTCGCGGGCATGAACCCCTTCTCGGGTCGGTCGAAGTCGTTGGCCAGGGCCGGGGCCGCGGTGGCGGCACCGGAGGCGACCACGGCGGCCGTCACGAGGACGGCCCACACGCGGCGGCTCACCGGTGGCCCCCGCGGTAGAGGAGGTAGGGCCGGCGGCGTCGCTCGAAGGCGGCGAGCTCGGAGCGCCACGCCCCGACGACCTCGTCGGCCGACGCGCCGGCGTCGACCATCTCGCGCAGCCGCGTCGAGCCGGTCAGCTTGTCGACCCAGTAGGGCCGCTGCGGGTCGTAGCTGTCCTTGCGCCAGGCGAACTCGGGGTGGAGCGCCTTCGCCGCGACGAGCATCTCGGCGCCGAGCCGCGGCCCGTCGAGCCGGCCGGGGTCGGTGACGTGCACCTGCACCCCGCCGCACACCTCGCCGGTGAACTTGCTGGCCACCGGGTTGAAGTACGCCTCCCGGAAGGTGACGCCCGGGACGTCGCGCGCGACGAGCCGCTCGGCCCACCTGTGGTCGACGAAAGGCGCGCCGACGAGCTCGAACGGCCGCGTGGTCCCGCGGCCCTCGGAGAGGTTGGTCCCCTCGAAGAGGCAGGTCCCCGGGTAGACGAGCGCGGTGTCGGGCGTCGGCATGTTCGGGCTCGGCAGCACCCAGGTCAGCCCGGTGTCGGCGAAGACGGTCTCGCGGCTCCAGCCGGCGACCTGGACCACCTCGAGCGCGTCACCGAGGGTCCTGCCCTCGTCGGCCTCGAGGAACTCGCCGTCGAAGAAGCGGGCCAGCTCGCCGACCGTCATCCCGTGCGCCTGGACGATCTCCTTGGCCCCGACCCCGGACGTGTACGCCGGCGTCATCATCGGGCCACGCGCGGTGCCGCCGATCGGGTTCGGCCGGTCGAGGACGACGAGGTCCGCCCCGGCGCGCAGGGCCGCGCGCATCGCCGTGTACATCGTCCAGATGTAGGTGTAGAACCGCGCCCCGACGTCCTGGATGTCGAACACGACGGTGTCGACGCCGGCCTCGCGGACCATCCGGGTCAGCGAGTCGGCGGTGGCGCCGTAGGCGTCGTAGACCGTCACGCCGGTGCGCTCGTCGGTGTACGTGCCCTCGGAGCCGCCGGCCTGCGCCGTGCCGCGGAACCCGTGCTCGGGCCCGAAGACCGCCCGGACGTCGACGGCACCCGAGTCGACCATCTCGTCGACGATGCTGTGCAGGTTCGCGAGCACGCCGGTCGGGTTGGTCACGACCCCGACCTTCCGGCCGGCGAGGACGCGCCACCGGGAGGCGGCGGCCCGGTCGGCCCCCGGGGTGACCCGGCGTGAGGGCCGGTGGCGGTCGTCCGCGCGAGCCGCCGGGGCCCCGGCGACGGCGGTCGCGGCGGCCCCGAGGGCGGAGGCGGCGAAGAGCTGGCGGCGGTCGAGGGACATGCGGAGGCTCCTGGTCAGTAGGTGAGGCCGTGGCCGAACGGGTAGAGGACGGTGTCGGGGTCGTCGGCGACCGGGATGTCGACCGGCAGCTTCCCGACCGGCGACACCGCCCCGGCGATGACCCGGGCTGCGGCCTGGAGGGCGACCGGGCTGTAGCTGTAGGTCGCGAGGTAGGTCTCGGCGTCGCCGAGGTAGGCGATGTCGTACGGGTCGCGGACGGCGACGACGACGACGGGGACGCCGGTGCCGCGCAGGGCCGCGACGAGCTTCTGCTGCCCGCGGGTCTTGTCGGTGACCGTCGTGTCCCAGGCCTTCATCGTCGTGACGACGACCGCGTCCCGGCCGGCCGCCGCGGCGACCGCGGCCGCGATCTGGGCGTCGGTCGGCGAGGACCCGGTCTGCTGCACCGTGGTCGTCGCGCCGTGCTCCTCGAGCGCCGCGGCCAGCGTCGCGGTCGTGCTCACCCCGTAGCCGGTGACCAGCAGGTCCTTCCCGGAGGTGTCGAGCGGCAGGACGCCGGCCTCGTTGCGCACGAGCGTCGTCGTGCGGTTCGAGATGGCGTCCGCGGCCGCGAGGTGCGCGGCGGTGCCGACGACGCGGTCGAGCCGGCGCGGGTCGGCGAACGGGTGCTCGACGACGCCCTGCCCGGCCTTGAGGGTGAGGATGCGGCGCACCTTCGCGTCGAGGTCGCGGCGGCTGATCCTGCCCGACTCGACGGCCTCGAGCACCGCCCCGAACGCGGCGTCGAGCGCCGGCGACATGAGCAGCTGGTCGGCGCCGGCGAGGAGCGCGCGCACGGCGACCTCGGCATCCCCGTACCTGTCGCGGACGCCCTGCATCTCGAGCGAGTCGGTGATGATGACGCCCTCGAAGCCGAGCTCCTCGCGGAGCAGCCCGGTGAGGATGGGGTGGCTGAGCGTCGCGGGGTCGCCGCTGTCGTCGAGCGCCGGGAAGGAGAGGTGCGCGGTCATCACCATGTCGATGCCGGCCGCGATCGCCGCCTTGAACGGGGGTGCGTCGATCCGCTCCCACTCCTCGCGGGTGTGGGTGATGACCGGGAACGCGACGTGGCTGTCGGTCGCGGTATCGCCGTGGCCCGGGAAGTGCTTCGCGGACGACATGACGCCGCCGTCCTCCTGGTAGCCGTGCACCTGGGCGGCCGCGAGCTCGGCGGCGAGCGCCGGGTCGGACGAGAAGGACCGCGTGCCGATGACCGGGTTCAGCGGGTTAACGTTCGTGTCGCACACCGGCGCGAAGTTCGTCGTGAGGCCCATCGCGCGCAGCTCCTGGCCGGTGATCGCGGCGGCGGTCCGGGCGTCCTTCGCGCTGCGGCCGGCGCCGAGGGCCATCGAGCCGGGGAACTGGGTCGCCGGCGGCCCGATCCGGGTGACGATGCCCTGCTCCTGGTCGACGCTGACGGTCAGCGGCACGCGGGCCTTCGTCCGGCGGCTCAGGGCGGCCTTCTGGAGGCCGTTCGAGAGGGCGAGGATCTGGTGCGGGTCGTTGACGCTGTCGGTCCACGCGAAGTAGATGACACCGCCGAGCGCGTACTTCCGGACGACCTCCGCGGGGGTGGCGACGCCGTAGAGGTCGGTGTTCTCGGTGCGGGCGGTCGTCGCGGTGCTGCCGTAGACCTGCTGGACGAACAGCTGGCCGACCTTCTCGCGCAGGGTCATCCGGGCCAGGGTCGAGGTGACCCAGCCGTGGTGGTGGTCGTGACCGTGCTCGTGGTCGTGGCCGGGGCGGTGGCCGTGCGCCGAGGCGACGGGCGCGGTGGCGCCCGCGAAGGCGAGGGCCAGACTGCCGGTGAGGGCGGAGCGGCGGGAGAGCGTCCAGGTCACGGGAACCTCCAGGTGCGTAACTTCTTCACGTCGTTGTGGGATGTTGCGTAACTTAGTCACGCATCCGGACCCCGGCAACCGGAGCGCCACGCGCACCGGCGTCAGCGGCGGGCGCGGTAGCGGCCCGGCGACACCCCGACGAGGGCGGTGAAGTCGCGGGTGAAGTGCGCCTGGTCGTACCACCCGTACCGGTGCGCCAGGTCGGTCAGCGTGCCGTCGTAGCCGGCGTCGAGCTCGGAGACGACGTCGTGCATCCGGTACCGGGCGAGCACCCACTTCGGCCCGACCCCGACATAGTGGGTGAAGAGCCGCTGGAGGCTGCGCGGCGTCGTGGCCACCCGGGTGGCGACGTCGGCCACGGTGAGCAGCGAGCGGTCGGCGAGCATCACGCCGACCACCTCGAGGAGCTCGGCGTGCCGCGGGTCCTCGCCCGCGCCGAGACCGACGAGCCCGTCCTCGAGCGCCCGCGCCCACGCGCCGGGGTCGTCGACGAGCGCCGCGTCGGCGAGGGCCGCGACGAGGTCGGCCGGCAGCACCTCGCGCGCCGGCACCGAGCGGTCGACCCAGCCGGCCGCCCCGACCCCGGTGAGCGCCGTCAGCCCGCCCGGCCGGAACCGCACCCCGAGCACCACGCCGTGACCCCGGACGTCGACGTCGAACCGTCGGGTGCACACGCCGGTGACGACGACGTCCTCCCCCGGCGGCAGGTCCGGGCGGCGGTGGCTGCCGACCTCGACGGTCAGCGAGCAGGTCGGGTGCGGCAGCACCTCGCTCGCGAAGTGGCGCCCCTCGGGCAGGGACCACCGCAGGGCCCAGTGGTTCTCGACCCACGGCGCGACGGCCGACCCCGCCGCGCCCCGCTCGAGGTGGACGTGCCGGGCGAACTCCTCGGGCCGCAGCACCCCGGCGGTCGAGGCCGTCGCGTTTGTCCTAGCGGGCACGGCGCCAGCCTACGGAGGATGGGTGACACCGACCGCTCCCGACGAGAGGATCCCCATGGCCACCGCCGCCCTCAAGATGGTCACGCTCGACAGCTCCGACGTCCGCCGCGACGTCGCCTTCTGGCACGCCGTGCTCGGCTGGGACGTCGCCCACGAGCAGGACGAGTACGGGATGCTCACGAGCCCCGACGGGCTTGCCCTGGGGTTCGGCCTCGTCGAGGGGTACCGGGCCCCCGGCTGGCCGAACGAGAACGGCAGCAAGCAGTTCCACCTCGACCTGGCCGTCGACGACCTCGACGCCGCGGCCCGGGAGGTCGTCGGGCTCGGCGGCACGCTCCCGGACGAGCAGCCCGGCGAGACCTGGCGCGTCCTGCTCGACCCGAGCGGTCACCCGTTCTGCCTGACGCAGGCGGCGAACTGGGGCTGAACGGCCCGCGCCGCCCCGCTCGGCGCACGCCACCGGCCGTCCACGGAGACGTCGGTCACGACCCGTGGACGGCCCGCGCGCACCGCCCGAGGATGGGCCCATGAGCACCGGCGCGTACGCAGCGGCCCACGAGCAGTCCATCGCCGACCCGACCGCCTTCTGGGGCGCGGCGGCCTCCGCCATCGAGTGGAGCACGCCGCCCACCACGGTCCTCGACGACTCGAACCCGCCCTTCTACCGGTGGTTCCGCGGGGGCCGGCTCAACACCTGCTTCAACGCCCTCGACCGGCACGTGCGCGACGGCCGTGGCGACCAGCCGGCGCTCCACTACGACTCGCCGGTCACCGGGACCTCGCAGACCTTCACCTACGCCGAGCTGCTCGACCGGGTCGCCCGCTTCGCCGGCGCGCTCGCGTCCCTCGGGGTCGAGAAGGGTGACCGCGTCGTCGTCTACATGCCGATGGTCCCCGAGGCGGTCGTCGCGATGCTCGCCTGCGCGCGCCTCGGCGCCGTGCACTCGGTGGTGTTCGGCGGGTTCGCCCCCGCCGAGCTCGCGGCGCGCATCGAGGACGCGCAGCCCAAGGTCATCGTCTCCGCCTCCTGCGGCATCGAGCCGAGCCGGGTCGTCGAGTACAAGCCGATGCTCGACGGCGCCCTCGACCGCAGCCACCACACGCCGGAGTCGGTCATCGTGCTCCAGCGCCCCCAGTGCCTCGCCTCCGTCGGTGAGCGTGACACCGACTGGGAGGAGATGACCTGGGACGAGGTGGTGGCCGACGCCGAGCCGGCCGACTGCGTGGACGTCGAGGCCACCGACCCGCTCTACGTCCTCTACACCTCGGGCACGACCGGCCGGCCGAAGGGCATCGTCCGTGACAACGGCGGCCACGCGGTCGCGCTGCGCTGGTCGATGGAGAACGTCTACGACATCGGCCCGGGCGACGTGTGGTTCACCGCCTCGGACGTCGGATGGGTCGTGGGGCACTCCTACATCGTCTACGCGCCGCTACTGACCGGCGCGACCACCGTTCTCTACGAAGGGAAGCCGGTTGGCACCCCGGATGCCGGCGCGTTCTGGCGGGTCATCTCGCAGTACGGGTGCAAGGCGATGTTCACCGCGCCCACCGCCTACCGGGCCATCAAGCGCGAGGACTCCGCGGGCGAGCTGATGAAGCAGTACGACCTCTCCTCCCTCGAGACGGTGTTCCTCGCCGGCGAGCGGCTCGACCCCGACACCTACGAGTGGGCCTCGTCGGTCCTCGGCGTCCCCGTCGTCGACAACTGGTGGCAGACCGAGACGGGATGGCCGATCGCGGCGAACCTGCGTGGCCTGGAGCCGATGCCGATCAAGGCCGGTTCCCCGTCGGTGCCCGTGCCGGGCTACGACGTGCAGGTCCTCGACGAGTCGGCGAACCCGGTCCCTCCCGGTACCGAGGGCGCCATCGCGATCCGGCTGCCGCTGCCGCCCGGGACCCTCCCGACCCTGTGGCAGGACGACGAGCGGTACGTCGCGAGCTACCTGTCGGTCTACGACGGCTACTACCTCACCGGTGACGGCGGGATGATCGACGAGGACGGCTACGTCTACGTCATGGGCCGCACCGACGACGTCCTCAACGTCGCGGGGCACCGCCTCTCGACCGGGTCAATCGAGGCGGCGCTGGCCGGCCACCCGGCGGTCGCCGAGTGCGCCGTCATCGGCGTCCACGACGACTTCAAGGGCCAGGTGCCGCGCGGGCTGGTCGTCCTCAAGGGCGGCATCGACGCCGAGGCCGACGGCGAGCGCATCCGACGCGAGCTGGTGCAGCGGGTGCGGGACGAGGTGGGCGCGGTGGCGAGCCTCAAGCAGGTCGACGTCGTCGGCGCGCTGCCCAAGACCCGCTCCGGAAAGATCCTCCGCAAGACGATGCGCGAGATCGCCGACGGGAAGACCCCGAACGTCCCCGGCACGATCGAGGACGCCTCGGTCCTCGACGCGCTGGCCGGTGTCCTCCGCCCGGGCAGCTGACCCGGCTCGTCCGACGGACCGTCCTGCGGGCGCTCAGTCCCGCGCGTACTTCGCGTGGAACTCGAGGAAGGCGTCGTGGGCGCGCGGCCCGTACACCGTCGCCGGGCCACCGGACATGAGGATCGACACCCCGATGGCCTCGGCGACCTCCTGCGGCGTCGCGCCCTTCATCGCCGCGCCGCGGGCGTGCGAGGCGATGCAGCCGTCGCACTGCTCGGAGACGGCGATGGCCAGCGCGATGAGCTCCTTGGTCCGTGCGTCGAGGGCTCCCGGCTCGAGGGCCGCGCGGTGCAGGGCGGCGAAACCGGCGTAGACCTCGGGCACGGCCGAGCGCAGGGCCCTCGACGGGTCGCGCAGCTCGTCGAGCACCTCGGCACCATGACGGTGCGACATCGTGGGGCTCCCTTCTCGCCGCCATCCGGTGGCGTACCCCCCACCGTATCGGCAGCGGTCCAGCCGAGGCGTGCGGACGTGAGACGACGCACGATCGGCGGGCTCGCACCCTGCCGCCGGGGACCGCTGCGGGGTGAGGATGGGACGGTGATCTCCGTCGAGCTCGCCCGCGACCTCCTCGCCGCCGGGGTGCTGTGGGTGCCCGCGGCCGGCGACCGCTTCGTCATCGACGCCGAGCTGCTCACCGGCGAGGTGTTCTGGATCTCCGACCTCACCGTCGAGGTGCGCTCGTACGGCGGCCGGTCCGTCCTCGGGTTCAACGGGACGACGGAGTGGGCCCTCGACTCGGTGACCCTCGACCAGGCGCTCTGGCTGCCGCGCGAGGACCAGCTGCGCGAGCTGGTCGGCGACCGGCTCTCCGCCGTCGTGCGCACGCGTGAGGGGTGGCGGGTCGAGTACGCGACCGGGCCGGGCGACCTGCACTCGGTCGAGGACGCCGACCTCGAGTGCGCCTACGCCCGCGCGGTCCTCGCGCTCTGACCCGCGCCGGAAGGGACGGGCGACGGGCCGACGACACGGACGACGTCGCCGAGCGCCGCCCGTGCGAGAGCCACGCGGTCGAGCGCGGTCCGTGTCGTCCGCCCGCCTGTGGATGACGACGCGGCCGGTCGGGGCCCGAGCGCCAGACTGCCGGGATGGACGCGGTCGAGACAGTGCGCCGGCTCGGCGGCGTGGCCGGCCGGCGCGAGGTCGAGGCGAGCGCCGGTCGCGCGGACCTGGAACGCGCCATCCACGCCGGGACTCTCGTCCGGGTGACCCGGGGGCGCTACGCGCTGCCGACCGCCGACGAGGCCCGCTCCGCCGCCCTGCGCCTCACCGGCACCGCGGTGCTGCTCAGCGCCGCGGCGCACTGGGGCTGGCGCACCAAGCGACCACCCGAGCGTCCGCAGGTTGCGGTGCCACGGGGCCGCCGCGTCGCCCGCGCGGTCCAGGACGAGCTGGACGTCCGCTGGCGCACAGTCCCACGCCAACACGTCGTCGACGGCTGGGTCACCTCGCCGGTGCGGACCCTCCACGACTGTTGCGTCCTGCTGCCCTTCGACGAGGCACTCTGCGTGGTCGACTCGGCCCTCTCCGACCACCACACCGACCTGCGCGGCCTGCACGACCTCACCGACGTGCCTCCCCGCCTCCATCGTCGGGTTGCCCACGTACTCGGGCACGGCACCGACCTGTCGTCCGGACCGTTCGAGTCGGTCGTCCGCGCCGTCGCGCTCGGCGTGCCCGGACTGACCGTTCGGCCCCAGGTCCGCATCGCCGACCCGGAGGGCTTCGTGGGTGTCGTCGACCTCGCCGACGAGCGGCTGCGCATCGTCATCGAGGCCGACAGCCACGCGTTCCACTCCGGGCCTGCGGACTTCGCTCGGGACTGCGAGCGGTACTCGCGCCTCACGGCCGACGGGTGGCTGGTCATCCGGGTGTCGTGGCGGATGGCGATGGAGGAGCCGGACCGGCTGCACCGGCTGCTGACCCGGGCGGTCGAGCAGCGGACCCGGTGCCCGGGCTGTTCTCCGTGCCCCTGACGACGGGCCGGTCAGCGGCGCCTGGTCGTGCCGAAGACGGAGCGGGTGATCTCGCGGCCGAGGACGGTGCCGGCCGAGCGGAGCATCGAGCGGAACGCGGACGACTGGACCACCTGCTCGACCACGCCGGGCTCGTTCGCCTTCCGGCGGGCCTCGGCCGCCGCGGCCTTCTCCGCCGCGGCCCGCTCGCGCTCGGCCGCCTTCTCCGCCGCGGCCCGCGCCTTCGCGGCCTCCTCGGCGGCCGCCGCGTCCGCCGTCGCCCGCTCCGCCGCCTCGGCAGCAGCCTGGTCGGCGAGGACCCGCTCGGCCGAGGCCTTGTCGAGCATCTCGAGCGCGGAGTCGCGCTCGACCGGGGTGCCGTACTGCGCGAGGAGGGGCGAGGCCGCGACGATCGCGTCGACGGTCGCGTCCGGGGAGGGCGCCATCAGCGACTCCGGCGCCCGCATCCGCGTCCACGCCACCGGGGTCGGCGCCCCCTTCTCCGAGAGCACCGTGACGACCGCCTCGCCGGTGCCGAGCGTCGTGAGCAGCTCCTCGAGGTCGTAGGCGGTCTTCGGGTACGTCTTGACCGCGGCCTTGAGGGCCGCCGCGTCGTCCGGGGTGAACGCCCGCAGCGCGTGCTGCACCCGGTTGCCGAGCTGGGCGAGCACGTCGCCGGGCACGTCCTTGGGTGACTGGGTGACGAAGAAGACGCCGACGCCCTTGGAGCGGATGAGCCGCACGGTCTGCTGGATCGCGTCGAGGAAGTCCTTCGAGGCGTCGTCGAACAGCAGGTGCGCCTCGTCGAAGAAGAAGACGAGCTTCGGCTTCTCGACGTCACCCACCTCGGGCAGGTCGTGGAAGAGGTCGGCCAGCAGCCACATGAGGAAGGTGGAGAACAGCTGCGGCCGGTCCTGGACGGCCGGCAGCTCGAGCACCGAGGCCAGCCCCCGGCCGTCGGCGGCCGAGCGGAGCAGCGCGCTCGTGTCGAACTCGGGCAGGCCGAAGAACGCGTCGGCGCCCTGGTCGGAGAAGGTGATCAGCTCACGGAGGATGACGCCCGCCGTCGCCGACGACAGCCCACCGAACTCCTTGAGGTCGGCCTTGCCGTCGTCCGAGGTGAGGTGCTGCACGACGGCGCGCAGGTCGGCGATGGTGTCGAGGTAGTAGCCCCGGGCATCCGCGTAGTGGAAGACGAGACCGAGGCTCGACTCCTGGGTCGCGTTCAGCCCCAGCACCTTCGAGAGCAGGGTGGGGCCGAAGGTCGACACCGCGGCCCGGACCGGGATGCCCTTGCCCTGGCCGCCGAGCGAGTAGAACTCGACCGGGTAGGCGGTGGGGGTCCAGGTCATCCCGACGTCCTGCGTCCGGGCCGCCACCTTGTCGTTCGGCTGCCCCGGGCTCGCCATCCCGGACAGGTCGCCCTTGATGTCGGCGAGGAACACGGGCACGCCCTGGGCGAGGAGCTGCTCGGCCATCAGCTGGAGGGTCTTGGTCTTGCCGGTCCCCGTGGCGCCGGCGACGAGGCCGTGCCGGTTCATCGCGGACAGGGGGATGCGCACGACGGCGTCCGGGTGGGCCGTGCCGTCGTCGGAGACCGCGGCCCCGAACTCGAGCGCCGGGCCCTCGAAGGCGTACCCGGCGCGGATCTCGTCGACGATGCTGTCGGTGCTCTCGGTCACGGTCGCCAATCTAGCCCCGGGGCGGGTTTCGCACCCCGGAGCGTGGGCGCTCTCCACCTAGAGTGTCCCCGTGATCTTCAAGGCCGTCGGCGACGCCCGCCCGTACCCCGACCACGGGTACACGGGCCGGCAGTGGTCGACCGTGCCCCCGCGGCTGGTGCGCCTCGACGAGCTCGTGACGACCAAGCGCGAGCTCGACCTCCAGCAGCTCCTCGCCGAGGACTCGACCTTCTACGGCGACCTCTTCGCCCACGTCGTCGAGTGGGAGGGCACCCTCTACCTCGAGGACGGCCTGCACCGCGCGCTGCGGGCGGCGCTCCACCAGCGGCCCACCCTCCACGCCCGGGTCCTGACGCTCTGAGGAGGCCGCGGTGAGCGAGTACACGAGCGAGTCCCCCGCCTCCGTCGAGGCCCGCCGCCGGCGCCGGCGCTCCGTGGTGGTGATCGGGGTGGTGCTCCTCGCCCTGTTCTTCGCGTTCTGGTACGGCCTCTCGTACTACCGGGCGGACGAGAACGCCCGCGCCTCCAAGCCGCCCCCGCCGACCTGTCGCCCGTACGACGCGGCGGCGCGCACCCCGGAGCAGGTGACGGTCAACGTCTTCAACGCCACGACCCGGTCCGGGCTGGCCGGCAAGACGGCGGTCCAGCTGCGCCAGGACGGCTTCCTCATCGGCCTCGTCGCGAACGACCCCACCAAGCGGCGTCCGCCGAAGGTCGCCGAGGTGCGCTACGGGCCCACCGGCAAGCCGGACGCCCAGCTGCTCCTGAAGGTCCTGCCCAAGGGCTCCACCTCGACGATGGACACCCGCAAGGACGCCACCGTCGACGTCGCTCTCGGCGCCGGCTTCAAGGCCCTCGTGCCCTACGTCGTCGCGAGCGACCAGCTGCCGATGTGCCCGCAGCCCTCCTCGTCCTGACCCGTCGCGGTCAGGCGGCCTGCCCCTCGCGGGACCGGCGGCGGAGGTGGATGACGACCGCGCCGACGACGACCAGGCCGACGACGACGAGCGCCCCCGTGCCGAGCCACTGCTCGAGCCGCTGGTAGGACCGCCCCGCGACGTAGCCCCCGACGACGCACGTCAGCCCCCACGCGAGACCGCCGATCGCGTTCCACAGCAGGAAGGTCGGGTACGGCAGCCGCGAGGAGCCGGCGAGAGCCGGCACCACCGCGCGCAGGAACGCGGTCCAGCGGGCGAGGAAGACCGACACGGCGCCGCGCCGGACGAGGAAGGACTGGGCGCCCTCGACCCGGGAGCGGGCGCGCCGGAGCATCCGCAGCTCGACGACGCGCGGTCCGAGGAGGCGGCCCACCTCGTAGCCGACGCTGTCGCCGACGATCGCGGTCGCGACGACGACCACCGCGACCCAGGGCAGCGAGGTGTGGCCGAGCACGGCGGTCACGCCGCCGAGGATGGCCGCCGTCTCCCCGGGCACGACGAAGCCGACGAAGAGGGCGTCCTCGACGAAGACGAGCAGGCCGACGACCAGGTACACCACCCAGGCCGGCTGTCCGAGGATCTGCTCGAGGAGGGCGCTCACGCCCGCCATTGTCCGGGTGCCCGCTGGACGTTCGCTGGATGCCGCGCCGCGGCGGGCGGGCGTCGAGTGGCGGGGGCGCCTGCTCCAGGTCTCGCGACATGCGGACGAGCGGAGCCGAGCATCCGCATGT
>JACXUW010000446.1 GCA_014763705.1 Micrococcales bacterium
ACCCCCGGCTGGCCGACTACGTCTCGCTGACCGACGTGGCGCTGCGCCGCCGGCTCGAGCCCGCGGGCGGCCTGTACGTCGCCGAGTCCGAGAAGGTGATCCGCCGGGCCCTCGCGGCAGGGCACCGTCCGCGCTCCCTGCTCATGGCCGAGCGGTGGCTCACCGACCTCGCCGACGTCGTCGCCGATGCCGAGCGCGACGGTGTGCCGGTCTTCGTCGGCGAGCACGACGTCATCGAGCGCCTCACCGGCTTCCACCTCCACCGCGGTGCGCTCGCGGCGATGCACCGCCCCGCCCTGCCGACCCTCGCCACCGTGCTCGACCGTGCCCGTCGGGT
Organism: Micrococcales bacterium; assembly: GCA_014763705.1. Taxonomy (GTDB): domain Bacteria; phylum Actinomycetota; class Actinomycetes; order Actinomycetales; family Dermatophilaceae; genus Phycicoccus. The sequence goes on from JACXUW010000446.1 coordinate 338, forward strand.
GCTCGTGCTCGAGGACGTCGTCGACCACACGAACGTCGGGGCGGTCTTCCGCTCGGCGGCGGCGCTCGGGGTGGACGCCGTCCTCGTGACGCCCCGGTGCGCGGACCCGCTCTACCGCCGCTCGATCCGGGTGTCGATGGGGACGGTCTTCCAGGTGCCGTGGACCCGCGTCGACCCCTGGCCGGGGGGAGTGTCCGCGCTGCAGGACCTCGGCTTCACCGTGGCCGCGCTCGCCCTCGCGGACGGCTCGGTCTCGCTGGACGAGCTGGCGGCGCACCCGCCGGAGCGCCTCGCCCTCGTCCTCGGCACCGAGGGCGACGGCCTCGCCCGACGGACCCTCGCGGCCGTCGACACCGTGGTGCGGATCCCGATGGCCGGCGGCGTGGACTCGCTCAACGTCGCCGCCGCGGGCGCCGTCGCGGCCTGGGCGCTGCGCGTCGACGGGGCCTAGCGGACCAGCCGGTCGAGCAGGCGCTCGACCTCGGCCTCCGGGTCGGGCGCCGAGCCGCCGTGCACGGGTCCCGGCTGGACGACCGTCGAGCGGGGGGCGCTGAGCCACCCGAACCGCTTGCCCTGCGTCGTCAGGGTCGCGTCGACCCCGGTCGGGGGGCGGTCACACATCGTGCCGACGGCGTCGAGGGCGGCGCGCAGGGCGTCGAGGTCGGCGTCGGGGGCGACGGCGCGGATGCGCTCCTCGTCGACGTGCCATGCGCAGCGCAGGACCCCGGCGGACTGGGAGTGGAGGACCAGGCCGACGTTGAGGCACTCGCCGCGGTCGACGCGGGGGACGAACCGGAGGACGACGTACTGGTACGGATGGCTCATGCGACACCTCCGAGCCAGGCGGCCGGGGTGGCGAGCCGCTGCTGGAGGTGCTCGAGGTAGGCCGCCCGCACGGTGTCGAGGTCGGGCAGGCTGGCCGTCGTCTCCAGCCACTCCTCCGGCACCTCGGCGACGACCTCGCGCAGCACCTCCTCGGTGAGCAGCGGGGCGAGCCGCTCGTGCGCCTGCGCGACCGGCCCGGCGACCGGGGCGAGGACGTGCCCGCTCGGGTCGAACGGCTGGGCGACGAACCGCGCCACGTCCGGGGGGCGGCTCGGCCAGCCGTGGTGGAACCACAGCGCGGCCCCGTGGTCGATGGCCCACGCACGGCCGTGCCAGACCAGGAGGTTGGGGTTGGCCCACGTGCGGTCGACGTTGGCCGTGTAGGCGTCGAGCCACAGGATCGCCGCGGCGTCCTCGGCCGACGGGGGTCGGGACCCGTCGTACCCGAAGGCGCCCGGCAGGAAGTCGACGCCGAGGTTGCGGCCGGGACTCGCGGTGAGGAGGTCCTGGACCTCCTCGTCGGCCTCGTAGCGGGCGATGGCGCTCGGCAGGTCGACGACGGCGAGCCGCGGCGTGGGGATGCCGACCCGGCGGGCCACCTCACTGACGAGGACCTCGGCGACGAGGACCTTGCGGCCCTGGCCGGCGCCGGTGAACTTCACCACGTAGGTGCCGAGGTCGTCGGCCTCGACGAGACCGGGCAGCGAACCGCCCTCGCGGAGCGGGACGACGTACCGGACGGCGGTCACGGACTCGAGCACCGAACAACCCTACGGCAGGGCACTAGGGTTGCTGCGATGACGACGCAGGAGCGACGACTCGCGGGCCGCTACGTCCTCGACGCGCCGATCGGGCGAGGTGGGATGGGCGAGGTGTGGCGCGCCACCGACACCGTGCTCGGCCGCCAGGTGGCCGTCAAGACGATCGACCTCGGCCGCGTCCCCGACGAGGCGGGCGCCGTGCGGTTCGAGCGCGAGGCCCGGGCCACCGCCGGGCTGAGCCACCCGAACGTCGTCACGGTCCACGACACCGGCGTCGAGGGGGACACCGCCTACCTCGTCATGGAGCTCCTCCCCGGGCCGAGCCTCGCGGACCGGCTGCGCGAGGGACGGCTCCCGGTCGGTGAGGTCGTCGACGTCGCCCGGCAGGTGGCCGCGGCGCTCCAGGCGGCCCACGCCGGCGGACTGGTCCACCGTGACATCAAGCCGGCGAACGTCGTGAGGGCGGCCGACGGGCGCCTGCGCGTCCTCGACTTCGGCATCACCCAGCTCGGTGACGCCGCCGGCAGCCAGGCGCTGACCGCCACGCACACCGTCATGGGGACGGCCGAGTACCTGTCGCCCGAGCAGGCCAGGGGCGGCCGGGTCGACGGGCGCGCAGACCTCTACGCGCTCGGGTGCGTCCTCTTCGCGCTGCTCACCGGCAGGCCGCCGTTCTCCGGGCCGACCCCGGTCGCCACGATGCTCCAGCACACCAACGACCCGGTCCCGGACGTAACGAAGCTGCGTCCGGACACCCCGCCGTGGCTGGCGGCGCTCGTCACCTCGCTCCTCGCCAAGGACCCCGCGGACCGGCCGGCCGACGCCGGTGCCGTGCTCGCGGCGCTCGACGAGCGGCGGACTCCGGCGGCCGGGGCGAGCACCACCGTGC
>JACXUW010000447.1 GCA_014763705.1 Micrococcales bacterium
CCCCACCCCCTCGCCGCGCACAGCACCGAACTACGCGCATGGCCTGGCCGAGGCGTCCTCACCCACCGAGCCGCCGACCCGACGCCGAGCCTCCGCCCGACTCCGGACCGCATCAAGGGCGGCTGCGCCGTCGCTCCGCGATGACCTACGGCCACCCTTGACCCGGCCACTCCGCCGGCCTCTCCTGCTCCGCTATGGGTCGGTGGTTCTCCTTGTCGCCGCACCGCTCCTTGCTAACGGATTGCTAACAGGCCGGCCAACCGAGGGGGACGTCGGTGGACCGCTGACCGCCACCCTGAGCACGAACGCCCAGCAGGACACCACCGCCGGACACTAGCCCCGCATCTTTGAATCAGGACAAGCGACGTAGGTTCGATTCCTACCCGGGGAGCTAACGCTCGTCCCCCTCCGCCCTCTCGCGGACGTGTGTGGAGACCGGGTCGGACGCCGCCGTTCTTCACCCACGTTCGCGGCGGGCGGGGGCTCAGAGGTGTTGCCGGAGTGACCTCATGGGGCTGGTGTGGCGCCAGTGGCCAACGAGGGTCGAACGTTCGGCTCCACCTCTCGCCAAACCCTCCACGAGAAGGCACGATTCGTGGTAGCGCGTCCGCCGAGTCCGAGGAGCAGGGGATGAACCTGGACATGATCAGCACGGCGTTGCGGTGGACCTTCTGGTCCCTCGTCTACCTCGCCGCCGCGCTCATGGCATTCGTCGTGTGCTTCGGGATGGCCGGCCCGTACCTCCCGCTCTGGGCGCGCTGGGCCTCCCTCGGGGTGTTCCTCGCCGGCATCGCGGTCGACGTCCACGTCAAGACGCGCCCCGCCCGCGCCGAGCCGCCGGTCGACGGCGAGCCCGTGCGCGTCCGTCGCCACCGCTGAGCGCTCCGGCCCTCCACCTGCGGGAACCGTTCTCCTGCAGCGCTTCACCCCGTCACGCCTCATCGCTCGCCACTGCCCATCAACGGGTTGCCCACTCCCCGGCTGAGATCCGCGCGCGTCCCGTGTGTCCCGGAAGTCCCACGGGCCCACCCTGCGGGCGTACGTTGCCGGTGGCCCAGCAACCAGGACCCGTCCGGTCGCCGCGGCCGGTCCACGGACCGGCGACCTCGGGTGCGAACGACTCAGGAGGGGTGCGGTGACGACGACGCAGTCGACGCAGACGGAGGAGAAGCCGGTCAAGAGCCTCATCCCGGCGCGCATGCACGACATGCCGTGGGTGAAGTTCCACTGGCTCGTGATCTTCGGCCTCGGGACGGCCTGGATCCTCGACGGGCTCGAGGCCCAGATCGTCGCCGCGGGTGGCTTCGAGAAGTCCCTCGACATGTCCGCCGCCGACGTCGGCCTCGCGGGGACCGTCTACCTCGTGGGCCAGGTGTTCGGTGCCATCATCTTCGGCCGGCTCACCGACTCGTGGGGCCGCAAGCGCCTCTTCACGCTGACCTTGGCGCTCTACCTCGTCGCCGCCGCGGCAGCGGGGCTCGCGCCGAACATGATCCTCTTCCTCGCCTTCCGGTTCATCTCCGGCATGGGCATCGGTGGCGAGTACTCGGCCGTGAACTCCGCCGTCGACGAGCTGATCCCCGGTCGCTTCCGCGGGCGGGTCGACCTCGCGATCAACGGCACCTACTGGGCGGGTGCGGCCATCGGCGCCTTCGCCTCGACGATCCTGCTCGACACCGACCGCTTCGACCAGAACGTCGGCTGGCGCATCGCGTTCTTCATCGGCCCGATCCTCGGCCTCGGGATCATCTACCTGCGGCGGCACATCCCCGAGAGCCCGCGCTGGATGGTCACCCACGGCCACGGAGAGGCGGCCGAGAAGGTCGTCTCCGACCTCGAGGACGACGTCCGGGCCGCCGGCAAGCAGCTGCCCGAGCACTCCGACGACGACGCGATGTGGATCAAGGGTCGAGAAGGCCTGACGCCCAAGCAGCTGGGCTACGTCTTCTTCAAGATGTACCCGACCCGAACCGTCCTCGGGGCCACGCTGATGATCACGCAGAGCTTCCTCTACAACGCGATCTTCTTCACCTACGCGCTCGTCCTGCAGAACTTCTACGACAAGAGCGCGTCGGAGGCGGCGCTGTACTTCTTCCCCTTCGCCATCGGCAACCTCCTGGGTCCGCTGCTGCTCGGGCCGCTCTTCGACACCGTGGGCCGGCGCAAGATGATCACCGGCTGCTACTCGTTCGCGGGCATCGTGCTCGCGGTCTCGGCCTGGCTGTTCCAGCAGAACGCGATCGGGCCGGGGGTGCACACCGCCTTCTGGTGCGTCGCCTTCTTCTCCGCCTCCGCGGGGGCCTCCGCCGGCTACCTGACGGTCTCGGAGATCTTCCCGCTGGAGGTGCGCGGGCAGGCGATCTCGTACTTCTTCGCCATCGCCCAGATCTTCGGCTCGATCGGCCCGGTGTTCTACGGCTGGCTGATCGGCGACGGCAAGGACCGCACGCCGATGTTCTGGGGCTACCTCATCGCGACGGCCATCATGCTCGTCGGAGCAGCGGTCGCCGCGGTGTGGGGCGTCGACGCGGAGAACAAGTCGCTCGAGGAGATCGCCCCACCGCTGACCAGCTACGACGAGGACGGCAACGAGACCGTCCACCTGCCGGTCTGATCGGGAGGCCACGATGAGCGAGCACACCTACACCGTCGTCGTCGGGGTCAGCCCGCGGTCCAGCTCACCGACGGCCCTGCGCTGGGCGCACGAGCAGGCCGCCGCGCACGGGGGCAGGGTCGTCGCGGTCCGCGCCTGGCGCGCTCCCAACCCGCAGGCCACGCCGTCGGGGACGAAGTGCTCAAAACCCTGGTC
>JACXUW010000448.1 GCA_014763705.1 Micrococcales bacterium
GGTGCATACACCCCGTCGTCGTTGGCGATCAGAATACGCATCAGATTTCCGTCTGCCCTGCCAGGCTGACCAGTTCACGCACCACGGCTGTGGCGAAGCACCCGGTCGGCAGGACGAATTCCAGTTGCAGAATGTCAGGCTCGGGATAATGCCACGACAAGTTGCCAATGGGGAGGCGCAGCACCCGCCGTTCATGCTTCATTCCAGCATCCGCAAGCCACTTGGCGATGGCCGGCTCGGTTGCCGCCACCCGCTGCTCGAGCGCCTGGACGGGGCCGGTCGTCGGCGCGTCGGGTGCGGCGGTCACCGGCAGCAGGCCTCCTCGGCCGCGCGCTCGGCGTGCCCGGCCGCGGGCGTGCAGCAGGTGCCGTCGCCGGCGACCCCCTCGACCGGCCGGTCGAAGGCGTCCCGCGGCTGCGCCGGGGCCTCGTCCTTGACCGTGTAGACCTCCCACGGAGCGCCGGCCGGGTCGTGCACCCAGACCTTGTCCTGGAGGGCGTAGCAGCAGGTCGTGTCGTCCTCGTCGAACGCGGCGAGGCCGGCCGACGCGAACCGCTCCCGGGCCGCGCGCACCTCGTCGGTCGAGGCGACCTCGACCCCGAGGTGGTTGAGGGCGCCGGTGACGCCGGTGCCGCGCGCGTCCGCCGGGGTCTCGACGAGGACGAGCTTGAGCGGCGGCTCGGCGACGGCGAAGTTCGCGTAGCCGGGGCGGCGCTTGTGCGGCTCGACCCCGAACATCGCGGAGTAGAAGGCGATCGAGGCCTCGAGGTCGCTGACGTTGAGGGCCAGCTGGACGCGACCGGTCTCGGGCGTGGGGGCGGACATGGAACCTCCGGTGGCGGATCTCCTGCATCGACAGTCATCGATGCCTACGCCATGCAGCACACCACATCACATCGATGTGTGTCAATATGGAGCCTCATCACCCTGAGGAGGACGTCGTGCCGGTCCGCGAGCTGCCCCTGGCCGCCCCCGCCACCGCGTCGTGCTGCGGCATCGGCGTCGACGGCGGGCTCGGCCGCGAGGAGGCCGAGCGGAGCGCGACCCTGCTCAAGGCCGTCGCCGACCCGGTGCGGCTCCGGCTGCTCAGCGCGATCCGGGCCACCGCGGACGGCGAGGCCTGCGTCTGCGACCTCACCGACCTCGTCGGCCTCGCCCAGCCCACGGTCTCGCACCACCTCAAGGTCCTCACGTCGGCCGGCCTGCTCGAGCGCGAGCGCCGCGGTACCTGGGCCTGGTACCGGCTCGTGCCGGAGCGGCTGGCCGACGTCCGCGGCATCTTCGACTGACCCCCGCGGCATAGGGTGGGAGGGATGTCCACCCCGCCCGCCCCGACCGCCGCGAAACCGTTGCGCGAGCTGGTCCACCCGACGTGGGCGGCGGCCCTGGCACCGGTCGAGGACACCGTCGCCCGGCTCGGCGAGTTCCTCCGCGCCGAGGTCGCGGCGGGCCGTGGCTACCTGCCGGGCGGACCGCACGTGCTGCGCGCCTTCCAGCGCCCCCTCGACGCCGTGAAGGTGCTCATCGTCGGCCAGGACCCCTACCCCACGCCGGGGCACGCGATGGGCCTGTCCTTCTCGGTCGCGCCGGACGTGCGGCCCGTCCCGCGCAGCCTCGTGAACGTCTACCAGGAGCTCGGCACCGACCTCGGCCTGCCGACGCCCGCCTCCGGAGACCTCACGCCGTGGGCCGACCAGGGCGTCCTCCTCCTCAACCGCGTCCTCACCGTGGCGCCGGGGAAGCCGGCCAGCCACCGGGGCCTCGGCTGGGAGGAGGTCACCGGGCGCGCCATCGAGGCACTCGTCGAGCGCGGCGGCCCCCTCGTCGCCATCCTGTGGGGACGCGACGCCCGTTCTCTCGCACCGCTGCTGGGAGACGTCCCACGCATCGAGTCGGCCCACCCCAGCCCGCTCTCGGCGCGCAGCGGCTTCTTCGGCTCCCGCCCGTTCTCCCGCGCCAACGCCCTGCTCACCGAGGCCGGCGCCACACCCGTCGACTGGAGGCTCCCGTGACCACCCGCCCCGACGACCGCCGGGTCTGGACCCGCTACGTCGCGATCGGCGACTCCTTCACCGAGGGGATGTCCGACCCCGACCCCGAGCGTCCGGACGCCTACGTGGGATGGGCCGACCGGCTGGCCCGCTCCCTCGACGCGCTCGCCGAGGCCGAGCACCTGCCGTTCGGCTACGCCAACCTCGCGGTGCGCGGACGCACGCTCTCCGACGTCGTCGGCCCGCAGCTCGACGCTGCCCTGACGATGACCCCCGACCTCGTGTCGATGGTCGGCGGGGGCAACGACCTGCTCCGCCCGAGTGTCGACCTCGACGGCCTGGCCGGGCGGCTCGAGGAGGCCGTCGTGCGCATCCGGGCCACCGGTGCCGACGTGCTCCTCGCCACCCCGACCGACACGCGCGACGCCGGCCTGTTCCGGGCGCTGCGCGGCCGGCACGCGGTCCACGCCGCCAACCTCTTCACCATCGCCCAGGACCACGGCTGCCACGTCCTCAACCTCTGGGGGATGCGCGCCCTGCGCGACTGGCGGATGTGGGCCGAGGACCGGATCCACCTGACGACCGAGGGCCACCGGCGGGTCGCCCTCGCCGCGCTCACCGCCCTCGGCCACGACACCGACGTCGCCGACTGGTCGACCCCGCTGCCCCCGGCGGACCGCGCCACCCGCTCCGAGGAGCTGCGCGGGCACGCCGAGTGGGTGCGCACGCACGCGGCCCCGTGGGTCGAGCGCCGGGTGCGCGGCACGTCCTCCGGCGACACGCGCTCGGCCAAGCGG
>JACXUW010000449.1 GCA_014763705.1 Micrococcales bacterium
CGTGCTCGCGACGCAGACGCTGCCGCTCAAGCCGTTCCGCACGATGGCCGTCACCGTCGAGGGCGAGCTGCCCGCCGGCGTCACGGCCAAGGACGTCGTCCTCGCCGTCATCGCGAGGATCGGCACGGGTGGTGGTCAGGGCCACGTCATCGAGTACCGCGGCAGCGCCATCCGCGCGCTGTCGATGGAGGCCCGGATGACGGTGTGCAACATGTCGATCGAGGCCGGGGCCCGGGCGGGCATGATCGCGCCGGACGAGACGACCTTCGAGTACCTCCGGGGTCGCGACCACGCGCCGACCGGCGCCGACTGGGACGCCGCCGTCGAGGCCTGGCGCGAGCTGCGCAGCGACGACGACGCCGAGTTCGACACCGAGGTCGTCCTCGACGCCGCGAGCCTCACGCCGTTCGTCACCTGGGGCACCAACCCCGGCCAGGGCAGCCCGCTCGGCGAGGCGGTCCCCGACCCCGAGACGCTCGGCGACGACAACGACAAGGTCGCGGCGCGCCGGGCCCTCGAGTACATGGGCCTCACGGCCGGCACACCGCTGCGCGAGATCCACGTCGACACCGTCTTCGTCGGCTCGTGCACGAACGGCCGCATCGAGGACCTGCGGGCCGCGGCCGAGGTCATCAAGGGGCGCACCGTCGCCGACGGCGTCCGGATGCTTGTCGTGCCCGGGTCGGCCCGGGTGCGCCTGCAGGCCGAGAGCGAGGGCCTCGACGCGGTCTTCACGGCGGCCGGCGCCGAGTGGCGGCTGCCGGGGTGTTCGATGTGCCTCGGGATGAACCCCGACCAGCTCGCGCCGGGGGAGCGCAGCGCCTCGACCTCGAACCGCAACTTCGAGGGCCGGCAGGGCAAGGGTGGGCGGACCCATCTCGTGAGCCCGCTCGTCGCCGCCGCGACCGCGGTGCGCGGCACCCTGTCGAGCCCGGCCGACCTCGAGCCCGTGGAGGCGAAGGCCTGATGGAGAAGTTCACGTCGCACACCGGCATCGGGGTCCCGCTGCGCCGCAGCAACGTCGACACCGACCAGATCATCCCGGCGGTGTACCTCAAGCGGGTCACGCGGTCCGGGTTCGAGGACGGCCTGTTCGCGGCGTGGCGCAGCGACCCGACCTTCGTCCTCAACGACCCGGGTTTCGCGGCCGGGTCGGTGCTCGTCGCCGGGCCGGACTTCGGCACCGGGTCCTCGCGCGAGCACGCCGTGTGGGCGCTCATGAACTACGGCTTCCGCGTGGTCATCTCGTCCCGGTTCGCCGACATCTTCCGTGGCAACAGCGGCAAGCAGGGGCTGCTCACCGCGCAGTGCAGCCAGGACGACGTCGAGCTGCTGTGGAAGCTGCTCGAGAACGAGCCCGGGACCTCCGTGACCGTCGACCTCGAGTCGCGCACCGTGACCGCCGGAGACCTCGTCGCGCCGTTCGAGGTCGACGACTACACGCGCTGGCGGCTCCTCGAGGGCCTGGACGACATCAGCCTGTCGCTGCGGCACGAGGGCGACATCACGGCCTTCGAGGCAATTCGTCCGGTGTGGAAGCCGGCCGTCACCTCCTGACCGGAAGGCTTGTCGCGCAATGGTTTCCATCGGCCCGTCGACGGGCAACGCTCCCTCCCGGGGCCGTCGTCATGGTGTCGGTGGGGCGCGTGTGACGTCCGGCCGCCTGCCAAACCGTCTGTGGCGCAACCCGAACACGCCGCGAGAGTGGTGGACGTGCTTGTCCCTCAGGCATACCGTCGGATCCGAGGTCGGCCCGTCCGGCCCCCACGTCACCAGCGTCGCGGCGTCCGCCCGGCGCCGACCGATGGAGGAACCACGTTGAACAAGGCAGACATCGTCAAGGAGCTCGAGAAGTCCCTCGGCAGCCGGAAGGCGGCCAACGACGCGCTCGACACCGTCCTCGACACGATCGTCCGCGAGGTCTCCCGGGGCGGCAAGGTCGCCATCACCGGGTTCGGCACCTTCGACCGGGCCGAGCGCGCCGCCCGCACCGGCCGGAACCCGCACACCGGGACCTCGGTGCGCATCCCGAAGAGCAAGGCTCCGCGGTTCCGTCCGGGCACCGCCTTCAAGGACTACGTCAAGAAGCCGAGCAGCCTGCCGAAGGCGGCCCCGGCCACCGGTCGTGCGCCCGCGGGCGGGACGGCCGCCCCGGCGGCGCCGGCCAAGAAGGCGGCCGCGAAGAAGTCGACGGCGAAGAAGACGGCGAAGACGGCCGCGAAGAAGGCCGCGACGAAGTCCGCGCCCGCGAAGACTGCGGCGAAGAAGGTCGCGACCACGGCGGCACCGGCGAAGAAGGCGCCCGCGAAGAAGGTCGCGACCACGGCGGCACCGGCCAAGAAGGCGCCCGCCAAGAAGGTCGCCACCAAGGCGGCACCGGCCAAGAAGGCGCCCGCCAAGAAGGTCGCCACCAAGGCGGCACCGGCGAAGAAGGCGCCCGCGAAGAAGGTCGCCACCAAGGCGGCACCGGCCAAGAAGGCCCCGGCCAAGAAGGCCCCCGCGAAGAAGGCGCCCGCGAAGAAGGCCCCGGCCAGGAAGGCCGCGAAGCGCTGAGCCTGCGGGCCGGGTGGGGCCGTCCTCAGCGGATGGTCTCGCCCGGCCCGATGCCGACGATCCACACCCGCGTCGCGCGCCGCCCGGCCGCATCCAGCTCGAGGCTCACCCGCTGTCCGACGCGCAGGTGGAGCAGGCCGCTGCCGACGAGGGCCGCGACCGGCACCTCGACCTCGCGGCCGTCGTCGAGGAGCGCGCTCCCGCCGTCGTCTCCGGGTACCCGGTGG
>JACXUW010000450.1 GCA_014763705.1 Micrococcales bacterium
GTCGAGCTGCCGGGCGTCCGCCGGGTCGCGGTGCTCGCGGTCCGCTCGGGGAACGGCCCGCAGGGGGTGCCGGTCAACGTCAGCGCGGTCGGGGCGCTCGTCGCCGACCGCGTCGCCGACCCGGCCTGGCGGCTGCGGGTCACCGGCCCGTCCGGCGCCGTCGAGCTCACCCGCGACGAGCTCCTCGCGATGCCGCAGCGCTCGGCCGTCCTGCCGATCGCCTGCGTCGAGGGGTGGAGCGCGAGCGGCACGTGGGGCGGGGTCGCCGTCCGCGATGTCGTCGCCCTCGTCGGGGGCACGCCGGCCGACGACGTGACCGTCCGCTCGATGCAGCCGCGCGGGGCCTACCGCGAGAGCACCCTGCCCGCCGCGTGGGTCGCGCGCACCGACTCCCTCCTGGCGCTGACCCTCGGCGGAGAGCCGCTGCACCCCGACCACGGCTACCCGTGTCGGCTCATCGCCCCGGCCCGTCCCGGCGTCCTCCAGACCAAGTGGCTCGACGAGGTCGAGGTGGTGCGCGGATGAGGGCGGTCCGGGTCGGCGTCGGCGCCGTCGGTCTCGCCGCCCTCGGCTGGGGCCTCACCCTGCTGGCCGGCCTCGGTCGCCCCCTCCTCGACGTCGTGGTGTGGCTGGCGGGCGGCATCGTCGCCCACGACGCGGTCCTCGCACCGGTCGTCGTCGGGCTCGGGGTGCTCACCGCGACCACCGCCCCGGCCTGGCTGCGGCCGTCGCTCGTCCGGCTGCTCCTCGTCCTCGGCCCGCTGACCCTCGTCGCCGTCCCGGTCCTCGGCCGCTTCGGGGCCCGCCCGGACAACCCGACCCTCCTCGACCGTCCGTACACGGCGGGATGGCTCGTCCTCGCGCTGCTCGCGGTCGTCGCGACCGTCGTCGACGCGCTGCGCCGGCGCACCGTTCAGGAGGAGGACGAGGAGATGTTGCCGTAGGGGTGCGGCCGCTTCGCGAGCACGGCGGCCAGCCGGTCGAGGCTCGCGGCGTCCCATCCGGTGGGTTCGGTGATGCCGACCCAGGCCCGCAGGTTCGCCGGCGCCGAGTAGAGGTGGCCGTAGCCCATCGGCACGCTCCCGGCCCCCGGCAGGTCGAGGAGCACCTGGACCATCGTCACGACCGGGAACCAGCCCATCCGCGGCGAGACGTCCGGACCGCGCTGGTCCTCGCGCAGCCACGCCGGTGGGGTGAAGGCGAGGTCGGTGCTGAAGAAGACGACGGGGTCCGAGGCGTGCTGGAGGTAGACGATGCGCGTCGGTCCCCACGGGCCCGGGGTGCGCTGGGCGGACTGCGACTCCGAGGCGAACCGCACGGTGCGGCCGTTGCCGAACACCGGCAGGGTGGCCGGACTGCCGGGGTCGCGGTCGGCGGTCAGCTGGGCGTGCACGGGGCTGACGAACGGCGGCCCGACGAGCAGGGCGCCGTCGATCGGCTCGTTGATGAGGTTCATCGAGCCGAGGATGCTCTCGACCCCGTACGCGCCGAGCGAGAGGCCGTAGAGGTAGAGCCGCGGCCGGCTCGCCTCCGGGAGGGTCGACCAGTACCGGTGGACGGCGGCGAAGACCGCCTGCGAGGTCTGGCGCGCGGAGTCCTGGTCGGCCAGCAGCGAGATCCAGCTCGGCAGGTAGGAGTACTGCACCCCGGCGATGGCCGTGTCGCCGTTCCACAGGTACTCGAGCGGGTCGGTGCCGTTGCGGTCGAGGTAGCCGGTGCCGGTCGTCGTCGCGAGGACGAGGACCTTGCGGTCGAAGGCGCCGGTGCGCTGCAGCTCGCGCAGGACGAGCTGGGCGCGCGCGGCGGCGGTGTCGGCGCTGCGCAGGCCGACGTAGACCCGCACCGGCAGCCGCGCCCCGCCTCCGGTGACGGCGTCGATGTCGCTCACGGTCGGGCCGCCGGAGACGAAGCCGCGACCCTCCGCACCGAGGTCCTCCCAGCGCACGAGCGAGCCGGGTCCCCCGGAGCGGACCGGGGAGGTGGGGGCCCGGGTGCCGGCCGAGACGACCTGGTCCGAGGGGGCGAACAGGGCGTTCGCGCCGGCGAAGAAGCCGGTGACGAGGACGCCGCTGAACGCCGCCCACATCGCGACGACGACGAGCACGCCGCCGAGCAGGGTCGCGAGCCGGCGCGGCAACCGGCGCCCGAGGCGGCGGCGCACGGAGCGGAACGCCGCGGCGAGGCTGCGCCCGAGGAGCAGCAGTGCGGCGGCGACGAGGACGGTGACGGCGGCGACGAGCGGCCAGCCGTCCGGCCCGATCGGGGGCATCCCGTAGAGGAGCCGGATGTCGTTCTGCCAGCCCACCTGCTTCCATCCGGCGAGCACGAGCATCCCGACGCAGAGGGCGACCCACGCGCCGACGACGGCCTCGTGGAGCCGGCCGCGCAGGTGCGGGATGCCGAGGTAGTCGCGCAGCGACGCGAGGCCGGCCCCGGCACCGTAGCCGACGGCGAGGCTGACCCCGGAGATGACGCCCTGGACGACGGACGGCCGCGGGAGGAGGGACGGGGCGAGCGACGCCGCCGCGAAGATGCCCCCGAGGACGAGCCCCGGCCCGGAGAAGCGGGCCTCGGTGAGGTGGCTGGGGTGGCCGAGCGGAGGCTCGAACCGCTGCACGAGCGCTCCCGTGGCGGCTGCGCGGCGCACGAACGGGGCACGCCGACGGCGCTCGTCCTCGGGTCGCCCGCGCGTCTGAAGTGTCGTCATCCCTGTCTCCGGACCCGGCTCGGGGGCCCACCAGCAGGGTACGGCGCGTCGCCGACGGCACGGCGG
>JACXUW010000033.1 GCA_014763705.1 Micrococcales bacterium
GTGCAGCAGGAGCACTCCCGCGTCCGGGGGAGCGGCCGCCGCGGCGACGACCCCGCGCAGGACGAGGTCGAGGACCGCCGGGAACGAGTCGTCCGGCCGGCCGCGGGAGTGCTCCTGCTGCACCGACCCGAGGACGGCTGTGAGGACGGCGTGCCAGGCGAGGTGCGCGGTGGCGCGCTCGACCCCCTCGTCCTCGAGCCGGTCGAGCACGGCGGTGAGCAGCTGCCGGCCGGTCCGGGTCGATCCCACGTGCGCGAGGACCACCCCGGTCAGCCGCGGTCGGCCGCCGAGCCAGGCGTGCAGGGCGGTCGCGACCGCTGCCAGCCACTCCGGCCAGGGCCCGGCGGCCTTCGGCAGCCGGAACGCGGAGAGGCGCCGCTCGGCCACGGCCGTCAGGAGGTCGTCCCGCGAGGCGACGTGGTTGTAGAGGGCGTTGGGGCTCACCCCGAGCCGGCTCGCCAGGGACCGCATCGCGAACGCCTCGGGCCCGACCTCGCCGAGCAGGTCCTCGGCCGTCGCGACGACGTCGTCCCGGGTCATCCGGCTCCCCGCCGGCGGGGCGCCCCGGCGGCGGGGGGTTGTCGTGGCCTCCGGGCCGGCGTACCGTCGCACTCGGTAAATGTACACCGTTCATTCAGGAGGTGGCCCCGGTGCCCAGCCCCCGGGACACGACCACGCAGGCCCGCGAGCGCCGGCCGACCGCACCCGCCACCGGCCACGTCGTCGGGTGCGCCGCCCGCACGAAGGACCCCCGGTGAGGGCGCGCGACGTCGCCGCCGGCGTGCTGCTCGTCAACGTGGTCCCGCACGCGGTGGTCGGCCTGTCCGGCGGACGGTGCATGACCCCGTTCCGGGGTGAGGACTCCGGGCCGGTCGCGAACCTCGTGTGGGCGGGCCTCAACCTCGCGGTCGGCGCAGGCCTGCTCGCCACCGGGCCCTCCGTGCACGGCGACCGGTCGGCCGTCGACACCCGCCGCCGGGCCGTGCAGCTCGGCACCACGCTGATGACGGCCTTCGGCGCCGGGTACGAGCTGCGGCGGACCGTCCTCAGCCGCGGTCGATCTGCATGACGACGGCCTTGGGCTCGGTGAAGAACTCGCGCGAGAAGTTGCCGCCCTCGCGCCCGACCCCGGAGTCGCCGACCCCGCCGAACGGCGTGCGCAGGTCGCGGATGAAGAAGCAGTTGACCCACACCGTGCCGGCCCGCAGCCGTGACGCGACCCGGTGCGCCCGCGACAGGTTCTCGGTGAAGAGCATCGCGTTGAGCCCGTAGCGGGTGTCGTTGGCCAGGTGCACGACCTCGTCCTCGGTGTCGAAGGCGTTGACGACGCACACCGGCCCGAAGATCTCCTCGCAGTACGGGGCGGCGTCCAGGGCCAGCCCGTCGACGATGGTCGGCCGCACGACCCACGAGCCGTCCTCGGCCACCCCGCCGGTGTGGACCCGCCCGCCGAGCGCCCGGGCCGACTCCACGTAGGAGACCACCTTGTCGAAGTGCCGCTTGCTGGCGAGCGACGAGAAGCGGGTCGCCGGGTCGAACGGGTCGCCGATGGTCAGCGCCTCGGCGGCCGCGACGAAGCGCTCGAGGAACTCGTCGTAGATCGAGGAGTGGACGAACAGCCGCGACCCGGCGAGGCAGATCTGGCCGGCGTTGCGGAAGATCGCCTCGACCGCCCAGTACACGGCGTTGTCGAGGTCGGCGTCCTCGAAGACGACGTTGGCGCCCTTGCCGCCGAGCTCGAGCGACACCGGGGCGAGGTGGGTGGCGGCCGAGGCCATCACCGCCTTGCCCGTCGTCGACGAGCCGGTGAAGGTCACCCGGTCGACCCGGTCGTCGCCGGTGAGCGCCGCGCCGGCCGGGGCGCCGTGCCCGTTGAGGACGTTGAGGACCCCGGGCGGGAAGCCGGCCTCCACGGCCAGCCGGCCGAGCATCGTCACCGACGCGGGGGTGTCCTCGGACGGCTTGATGATGCACGTGTTGCCCCAGGCGATCGCCGGCGCGATCTTCCAGGAGGCCATCATCAGCGGGAAGTTCCACGGGCTGATGGCGGCGACCACACCGGCCGGGCCGAACTCGCTGTAGGTGTGGTGGCCCGAGTCCATCGGGTAGACCTCGCCGACGGCGTCGCGCTGGTGGTCGGCGAAGAAGCGGAAGTTCCACACCGACCGCGCGACGTCGTGCTTGGCCTGCGCGAACGGCTTGGCCATGTTCGTCGAGTCGAGCCGGGCGAGGTCGTCGGTCCGCTCCTCCATGAGGTCGGCGAGCCGGTGGATCGCCGCCGCCCGCTCGACCCGGCCCATCCTCGGCCACGGCCCCTCGTCGAAGGCCCGGCGCGCGCTGGCGACGGCCCGCTCCGCGTCCTTCTCGGAGCCCTCCGCCGCCTCCGCCCACACCTCGCGGGTCCACGGGTTCCAGACCTCGAAGCGGGCCCCGTCGACCGACTCGACCTCCTCGTTGTCGACGACGTGGCCGAAGAACTGCAGGTCGCTCATGAGTACTCCTCCTGGGCTCGGGCGCGGCGTTCCGCGATCGTGACACCTCCGGCGGCGAAATGGGTACGGGGAACCTCGCGGAGGATGACCCGGACCGACTCGACCGGCACGTCGAGCGCGTCGACGGCCGCCTCGGTCAGGGCGTCGATGAGGCCGCGCAGCATCTCGGGCTCCCGCCCCTCGGCGAGGGTGACGTCGATGACCGGCACGGCTCAGCCCTCCCCGCCGGCGAGGAAGACTGAGCCCAGGTTGGTGAAGTGCAGCGCGGTGCTCGACCCCGGAGGCGCGAACACGGCGTCCGTCATCCCGCCCGTCAGCACGATCCAGCCGGCCTCGATGGCGTGGCCGCGCCGGGCCAGGTCGTTGGCGGCGAGCGCGAGCGCCTCGCCGGGATGGCCCTGCACGGCGGCGCCGGTCGCCGAGTCGACGACGACGCCGCCCACCTCGACGAGCACCGCCTCGAGCGCGAGGTCGAGCTCGCTCGGCGGTAGCCCGACCGGCCCGGTGACGAAGGCGCCGGACGAGGCGTTGTCGGCCGCGACGTCGCCCGCGGTGAAGCGGAAGTCGCGGTAGCGGCTGTCGATGACCTCGGCGCCGCCCCACACCGACTCGACCGCGCTCATCGCCTGCGCGCAGGTGACGCCGGGGCCCTCGAGCCGCTCGCCCATGACGAAGACGATCTCCGGCTCGATGCGCGGGTGGATCAGCCGGTCCTGCGGCACGGGGACGCCGACGGGCAGCACCATCGCGTCGGTGAGCCACGCGACGAAGGGGAAGTGCACGCCCATCCGCTGCTGCTTGGCCCGGCTGGTCAGGCCCAGCTTGACGCCGACCAGCGTCTCGCCACGGTCCAGCCGCTTCTGGAGGTTGAGGTCCTGGATCTCGTAGCCGGTGTCGAGGTCGAGCTCCGGCCACTCGTCGGTGAAGGGCGGGCGGTCGCGGCGCTCGTCCTCGCAGGCCAGCAGCTCGGCCGCGACCGAGGCGACGTCCCAGCCCCCCGCGGGCGCCTCACCGGCCATCAGCGCACCCCCATGCCGGCGAGGTCGCCGAGCTCGACGAGGTGCGCCTTCTCCTCGGCCAGCTGGAGCGCGATGTCGATGATCATGTCCTCCTGGCCGCCGACGTAGCCGTGCTCGCCGACCTTCTGGAGGATCTCGTGCGCCGGCACGTCGTAGCGCTCGGCGGCCCGCTCGGCGTGCAGCAGGAAGCTCGAGTAGACGCCGGCGTAGCCCTGGGTGATGGACGCGCGGTCCATCCACGGCAGCCGCGGGATGAACGGGCGCACGACGTCCTCGGCGGCGGAGAGGACCTCACCGAGGTCGACGCCGGTGCGGATGCCCATCCGCTCGAAGGTCGCGGCGAGCACCTCGGTCGGGCTGTTGCCGGCGCCGGCGCCGAGGGCGCAGAGCGCGCCGTCGATCTGCAGCGCCCCGGCTTGGTAGGCGAGGACCGAGTTGGCGATGCCGAGGCTGAGGTTCTGGTGGCCGTGGAAGCCGACCTGGGCCTCGCCGCCGATCTCCGCGAGAACGGCCGAGATCCGCTCCTGCGCGTCGGAGAGGACGAGGGCCCCCGCCGAGTCGACGACGTAGACGCACTGGGCCCCGGCGTCGACCATGATCCGGGCCTGCTCGGCGAGCGTCTGCGGCGACGCCTTGTGGCTGAGCATGAGGAACCCGACCGTCTCCATCCCCAGCGCGCGGGCGGCGCCGAAGTGCTGGATCGACACGTCGGCCTCGGTGCAGTGGGTGGCGATGCGGGCGACCGAGGCACCGGCCGCGTGGGCGTTCTTCAGGTCGTGGAGCGTGCCGAGGCCGGGGAGCATGAGGACGGCGATCTTCGCCTGGGTGGCCTCCTCGACCGCGGCCGAGATGAGCTTCATCTCGGCGACCTTCGAGAAGCCGTAGTTGAAGCTCGAGCCGCCGAGGCCGTCACCGTGCGAGACCTCGATGACCTGGACGCCGGCCCGGTCGAGCGCGTGCACGACCCCGCGGACCTGCTCCTCGGTGAACTGGTGGCTCATCGCGTGCGAGCCGTCGCGCAGCGTGGAGTCGGTGATCCGCAGGTCGCGCTCGCCGCCGCCCCGCGGGGTGTGCGCGAGGACGTCGGTCTCGGTCAGCTCGTCGACGACGACGGGGACGTCCTCGGGGCGGATGGTCATGTCGCCCATGTCAGACACCGGCCTTCTGCGCGTCGGCGCCGGCACCGACGAGCGGGTCAGGGACGTCGCCGAGCTGGGCCGACGACTTCCACGTGGACGCGACGCCGAGCCGGTGGGCGACGAGGATGTCGCCGACCCGGGCCGCGGCCGCGGTGATGATGTCGAGGTTGCCCGCGTAGTCGGGCAGGTAGTCGCCGCGGCCCTTGACCTCGATGGGCACGAAGACGCGGGCCATGCCCTGCCAGGTGTCGCGGGCGTGGTCGAACTGGGGGTCGGCGCGCAGGTGGTAGCCGGGCACGTAGTCCTGCACCTCGGCGACCATGGCGTGGATCGAGGTGAGGATGCGCTCCTGCAGCTCGCCGGGCTCGGCGGCCTCCTCGGGGATGGCGCAGAAGACCGAGTTGCGCATCATCAGCGGCGGCTCGACCGGGTTGAGGATGATGATCGCCTTGCCCCGCTCGGCGCCGCCGACCACCTCGAGCGCGGCCGAGGTCGTCTCGGTGAACTCGTCGATGTTGGCGCGGGTGCCGGGGCCGGCGGACCGGCTCGAGATGCTCGCGACGATCTCGGCGTAGGGGACGGGGACGACGGACGAGACCGCCTTGACCATCGGGGTCGTCGCCTGGCCCCCGCAGGTGATCATGTTGACGTTCATCGCGTCGAGGTTGAAGTCGAGGTTGACCGGCGGGCAGAGGTACGGCCCCACCGCGGCCGGGGTGAGGTCGACGGCGAGGATGCCGGCCTCCGCGTAGCGAGGGGCGTTGGCCGCGTGCGCCTTGGCCGAGGTGGCCTCGAAGACGATGTCGGGCAGCTCGTCCTGGGCGAGCAGCCAGTCGACGCCCTCGTGGCTGGCCTCGAGGCCGAGCGACCGCGCGCGGCGCAGGCCGTCGGAGGCCGGGTCGACCCCGATCATGTAGCGCGGCTCGATGACGTCGCTGCGGCGCATCAGCTTGAACATCAGGTCGGTGCCGATGTTGCCGGGGCCGACGATGGCGGCGGTGCCCTTGGTCCGTGGCGTGGTGGACATGGCGCTCCTTCGGTGGGGCGGGTCAGACGAAGCGGGCGGTGACGCTGCCGAGCCCGGCGAACGTCGCGGTGAAGGTGTCGCCGGCGGCGACCGGCGACATCGCGCACACCGACCCGGGCAGCACGACGTGGCCCTTCTCGAGGGTCACCCCGCGGGCGCCGACGGTGTTGGCGAGCCAGACGAGCGAGTTGAGCGGGGAGCCCAGGACGGCGCCGCCGGCTCCGGTGCCGACGACCTCGCCGTTGCGGTGGAAGGTGGCCCCGGCGAGGCGCAGGTCGACGGCGCCGACGTCGGTCGGGGTGGAGCCGAGGACGACCGCGCCCGAGCTGGCGTTGTCGGCGATGGTGTCGAACAGGCCGATCCGCCAGTCCCGGATGCGGCTGTCGACGATCTCGAGGGCGGGCAGGACGAAGTCGACGGCCCGCAGCGCCTGGTGCACCGTGACGCCCGGGCCCTTCAGCGTCTTCTTGAGGACGAAGGCGACCTCGGGCTCGATGCGCGGCTGCACGAAGAGGTCGACCGGGATCGGCATGTGCTCGAGGTGGAAGAAGTCGTCGAGCAGGTGGCCGTAGTCGGGCTCGTCGACGCCGAGCAGGCGTTGCATCGCGGCGCTCGTCAGGCCGACCTTGTGGCCGCGGATGGTCCGCCCCTCGGCCAGCCGGCGCTCGACCTGGAGCAGCTGGACGGCGTACGCGTCCTCGAGGCCCATCCCCGCGTGCGTGGCGGTCAGCGGCTCGAGCGGCTCCTTCGAGTCGTACGCCGCGAGCAGCGCGTCGGCGACCTGCGCGCGGGTCGAGTCGTCCACGGGGGTTCCTTCCTGGAGCCGCGCGGAGCCGTGCGGCGCGGGGCGCGGTGTGGTGCAGTGCCTTCCGGACCGACGGTACGGATCCCGCCGGCGGCCGGCCCCCGACGTTCCGCTCCCGGGAACGGCGACTGGCTCAGACGGTGTGTGCGCGGGCGATCCGCCGGCTCGCGGCGACGAGCACCGGTGCCAGGCGGTCGACCTGCGGCGCGATGGTCTCAGTCGGGCCGAACACCGAGACCGACGCGATGGCCACCCGGCGCGAGATGACGGGGACCGCGACCGAGGAGGCGCCGTCGAAGGACTCGCCGTGCGAGACCGCGTACCCGACGCGGCGCACCGACTCCAGGCAGCGCAGCCAGTCGGCCTCGGTGCGCACGGTCCGGCTCACCCGGGGCGGGAAGCCGGCCCGCCGGCGGGCGAGGTCGGCCTCGGGGTTCCACGCCGCGATGGCCTTGCCGCTGCTCGTCGTGTGCGAGGGCAGGCGGCGGCCGAAGTGGCCGAGGAAGCGCACGCCGTCGGGGTTCTCGATGCGCTCGACGAAGACGATGTCCGGGCCGTCGGGGACCGAGAAGTTGACGGTGAGACCGGTGCTCGCGGCGAGCTGGCGCAGCGTCGGCAAGGCGACGTGGCGCAGCTCGTTGCGGGCCAGCGCGAGGGCGCCGAGCTCGTACACGTGGATGCCGAGGCGGTACTGGCCGCTCTGGAGGTCCTGCTCGATGAACCCCCGGCTGGCCAGCGTGTTCAGGAGCCGGTGCGCGGTCGACTTGGCGACCCCGAGCCGCCGGGCGATGTCGGAGACCCCCAGCTCGCCGTCGGTCGCGAAGCACTCGAGGACGTCGAGTGCGGTGCCCACCGACTTCAGGCCCGAGGCCTGTGGCTCGCTCACCGGCGAACGCTTCGGTGTGGTGGCGCACCACGCGTGCTCCTGCGCGACGATCGACATGCTCCGGCTCCCTTGCCCGTCCTGCGATGGGATGACAGTGACGCCCGGCGCGTGGTTCGATCAACGCATGCGTTCCACTGAGCGGAACGTCCCCCCTGTGACGCTCCTCGCACGGGCGGCGGCGCTCGTCGGGGCCTTCGACGACCGCGCCCCGGTGCTCACCCTGGCCGAACTGGCCCGCCGCACCGGGCTGCCCAAGTCGACGGCGCACCGCATCGTCGGTGAGCTCGTGGCCCTCGGGGTCCTCGAGCGGCAGGACTCTGGGCCGTCGGGCGAGGGCTACCGCCTCGGCATGTGGCTCTTCGAGCGCGGGGAGCTGGTCCCCGCGCACCGCTCTCTCTCCGAGGCCGCCCTCCCGGTGATGGAGGACCTGCGCGAGGCGACCCGGCAGCGCATCCACCTCGCCGTGCTCGACGGGGTGGACGTCGTGTACGTCGAGATCCTCGGCGCCAGCGGGCTCGAGGTGGTCTCACGCACCGGCGGCCGGCTGCCCGCCCACGCCACCGGGGTGGGCAAGGCGATGCTCGCCTACTCGTCGGCGGCCGTCGTACAGGCCCGGATCGACGCCGGCCTGCCGCGGCTGACCCCGCGCACCATCGCGACCCCGGGCGGTCTCGTGCGCGAGCTGCGCAAGATCCGCTCGGTCGGCATGGCCCTCGACCTCGAGGAGGCCCAGACCGGGGTGTCCTGCGTCGCGGCCCCCGTCTTCGGCGTCGAGCGCAAGGTGCGCGCCGCCCTGTCGGTGACCGGCACGACCTCCTCGGTCGACCCCTCCACCCTCGGACCGGCCGTGCGGACGGCCGCCTTCACCCTCGGCCGCGCGCTGCGCGAGTCCGGTCTCTGACGGTCTTCCCGTTCACTCCGGGCCCTGGTCGCGGTCACGACGGAGGCCTCGTGAAGGCCCTCAGCGCGGCAGAAGAGGACGGGTCGGTGGGAGGCCGGCTCCTTGCCGATGCAGTAGTTGGCAAGTTACCTTGGAGGGGTGCTCCAGGATCCGGTCATTGCACCGTCCGCCCTCAAGCACGGTCTTGGACGAGGAGGAAATCCTCCACGCCTACCGCCATCCGAGTGTGGGACCTCGGTGACGGGTTCACGATGATGCTCGGCCCGAACGCGGCCGCCATCATCCTCGAAGTTAATTACGTCGAGGGCGACACCGCCGTGGTGATCATCCACGCGATGCGCGCCCGGAAGAGATTCCTCCAGTGATGCCTCATGCCTAGAACTGTCGAAGAGATCCTCAAGCACGCCGACGAGCTCGCCGCTCGCTTCGAGGACTACGAGCCCGCACCCGGTGACGAGCAGGATGCCCAAGCCGTGGCCATGCTTCGAGGTGCGGTCCAAGAGCGCTCCGCAGCCGAACAGCACGTCCTCGAGGCGATCCGTGCAGCGCGAGCCTCCGGGATGTCGTGGTCGGCGATCGGGGCGTTCGTCGGTACCAGCGGCGAAGCCGCCCGCCAGCGCTACGCCGACAAGGTCGCCTGAATCGCTACTTGGAACGCCCCGGAAGCGGCAAGAGCGGACGTGTCTGGCCGATCGTTGCGTGGTGCTACTTCGTGACAACGTCTGCGGGTGGCGCTACGACATCGGGCGCTCCGGGGAACCACAGATACTCGGTGCTTCGAGCCTGCGGTGTCTCGATCTCGAGCTGAGCCAGCCGCCCATCGATGACCGACACGGCCATGGTCGCACTTGTCACCTCTGGCGATTCTGCATCGCCGACTGCCGAGGCCCACGTCTTGGTGTCGTACTGAACCTCGTACCTCTGCGCCGGGCGGCCACCGACGTCGCCCTCGCCACTGGCCTTGACACTGAGGGCCGCACCCACGAGGTTCTTCAAGACGGCGCGGCAGTCCATTTCTCCAGCCAGAGCGCTGACCGGTTGAACAGCAACGGCACGCCAACGGTTGTCCGAACCGGCCTCGGTCGCGTAGGCCTTGCCGGCAACCGTCACGATCGTCGATGCCGCTTGCCGCTCTGCGGCTACCTGGGGAGAGAGATCAATCTTGGCGGCTTCGGGACCCTCGATGCTCATCTGTACGTGGCTCTTGAACTGGTCCCCTTGCCGTTGCTGCCGGACGTCACATTGGCCCATCCCTGCTGTGCCGCGCTGAAGAGCGTTCACGAAGGCGGTTGGCGTGCTGACGTCGAGAGAAACAGGTCCGTCAGTGGGGGTCCGGGTGATGGTCGTACTGCTCGACTTCGCCGGCGCCGCCGGCTTCGCAGAGCAGCCGACCACGGCAACGCCGCCCACTCCGGCAACCAGTACCCACGCAGCAGCCAGCCGGAAATCTCTCCTGAAGAACTGAATCACTGCGCGAGGCTATCGAGCCCTCGGCGATGTCGTGACAACACTCGCCTAGACCACCCAGCCAGACCCCCGAAGACGACACCCAACGGAAGCGGCATGAGCGGTGTTCAGGATGCCTCGGGCTCGTGCCGCAAGTAGACCGACTCTTCTCCCGGCATCAAGTCCAGCGAGGCGCGTTCAACCACAGAGAAGGCGACGCTCACGTCCGCGGTCATGTCCGCGACGCAGTGCGTCTCCGCGAGGGATGTGCACTCACGTTCTGTCTCCCCGACGTCCTTCTCGTAGAGGAATCTCGCCTCGACCCTTGGACTAGTTCCGTCCGAGCGCAGCGAAACCGTTACCTCCCCGCAGGTTCGGGGTCACCCTGCTCCCACAGCGCGCGCTGCATCGAGAGCAACAACGAAACCCGGTCCACAGTCACGTCAGATGTTCCCATGCACAGCTAGGACCCGTCCGCTCATCGGCTAGCTGCGGATGGTTCCGTCGGTGGTGGGTCAGGCGGCAGGGGTGCTCCACCAGCCGTCGTCGACGGCAAGGTCGTCCCACCACTCATCGAGCCCGGGATCCCGGTCGGCCGACGGAGGGTCTGAGGACTCCAGCGGCGGTGGACGAACTGCGGCGAGGGCGCGGTCGTAGGAGCCGTCGCTCAGGTCCCAGACGACGTAGCGGCCGCGGTCATCCGGTCGCTCGCGGACCTCGGCCCAGAGCCTGCGGCGGTGCACGGCGGTGTGGTGGCGCTGGCAGAGCAGCGCCGCGTTGGCGGCGTCCGTGGGACCGCCGTCGGCCCAGTGCCGCACGTGGTGGGCACGCGCCCAGGCCGCGGGTGCGGTGCAACCGGGGAAGGTGCAGCCGCGGTCGCGCACCCACAGATGGCGTCGGTGCGCGCGGGTGAACAGCCGCTCCAGCCTCCCCACGGTGAGCGGCTCGTCGGCGGTGCCGAGGACGTGGGGGATGAGCGCCGCGTCGCAGGCGAGCCGGCGCAGGGCCTCGGGGCCGACCAGGGTGCCGGTCGCCACCGAGCCGATGACCTCCCCTGCCCCCGTTCCGGCGCGGAGGTCGGCGAGGGTCATCGTCACGTGCAGGGTGACAGGTGACCCTGCCCGGGTCTCGGCGCTCAGCCCGCTCGCGGCCGCACAGACCTCGGTGAGCGCCTCGACGCGACGCTGACCGGCGGGGCGCAGGTCGGCCGCCCCGGTCTCCTCGTTCGGGGATGGCGCCGAGAGCGGCCCGATGGCGGCCTCGAGGGTGGCGGCCTGCTCCGGGGTCATCCACAGCTGGTACTCCGTGAGGTCACCGGACTCCACGTGCGGCATGGACAGCCGGGCCGCCGACGCGAGCCGGTCCTGGAGGTCGTCCAGGGCCCCACGGTGCCCGTGGTCGGCGATGAGCCGCGGACGCAGCCGACGCATCAGGGACGGACCCCAGGCCTGGGCGAGGTCGAGGAGCTTGCCGGTGACGGTGGGCACGGCGGCCAGCTGCAGCAAGGGGGTGAGCCGCCCGGCCTCCCGCAGGACCGCGCACCCGACCCCTGCGTCGACCCGGCCGGCCTCCACGGCGGCGAGGACCAGCCCGAGCGGAGAGTCCTCGGGCGGGCCGGGACCGTCCAGGCCGGCCCCCGCCGACACGACGTCCACCGCGAGCCGGGCGACCGCGGCCGCTCCCCCCTGACGAAGTGACGGCGCGTGCTCCCGCACCCACAGCTGGACCTCCGAGCCCGCGACCTCACCCCGGCGGCCAGCCTCCACGGCGACCGACACCCGAGCGGCGGACCCCAGGGCCACGACCTCGTCCAGCGACTCCATCACCTCACCCAGCTCCGCGCCCGACGCCGCCGCCAGGATGTCGCCGAACCCCGCCAGCGCCGCCCGCGCAGCATCGATCGAGGAGCATCGCTCCGCGAGTTCGGTTCTCCCCGTTGACATGCGTTCATTCTCGCAGTGACCACCGACAGGGGCCCACGGTCGAGACCACCCCTGTGGACCACCGCGGAAGACGGAGGGGCTGTGGACGACCGACCCCCCTCGGACCGGCCACAGGACTCAGCGCTTGATGAGCGGCGAGCGCACCCCGCCGCTGGCCTTGTCACCCTCGTTGAAGAAGTCCTCGCGGTGGATGTCGCGGGGGAAGAGCCGGCGGCTCATGAGCGTCTTCAGGGCCGCCTCGACCATCGGCGGCGGACCGCACAGGTACCCGACGCACCCCGAGAGGGTCGGGTGGTCCGCGGCGATGACGTCCGTGACCAGCCCGAAGCCGTAGGCCCCCGCGTCCGCACCGCAGTCCTCGGCGGTCTCCTCCGACAGGCACGGCCGGTAGGTGAACCGGTCCGGGTACCGCGCGGCGAGGGACCGGAAGAACTCGACGTCGTAGAGCCACTCCCGGCTGCGGGCGCCCTGGTAGAGCGTGAGGTGGCCGGCGGACGCGCCGTCCTCGAGGGCGTGCCGGATCATCGACTTCAGGGGGGCCAGGCCGGTGCCGCCGCCGACGAGGATCGCGGGCCGGTCGTCGTCGGTCTTCAGGACGAAGCGCCCGTACGGGCCGGAGACCGCGACGGTGTCACCGGCGGAGAGCCCGCAGAACACCCAGCCGTCGGTGCCCCGCCCACCCGGGACGTTGCGGATGTGGAACTCGAGGCGGCGGGGTTCGGTGGGCGGCGACGCGATCGACCACGTCCGGTCCACCGCCGGCATCCCGTCTCGCGCCGGCACCTGGAACTTGAGGTACTGCCCTGCGTTGAAGCCGATCTCGCGGTCCAGCTCGACGACGAGGCGCACGGTGTCCCGCGCGATCTCACTCAGCTCGACGACGGTGCCGGTGTAGTCCTCGACGGGGTGGACCGGGATGGACTCGTCCACGTCGAGGTCGGCCTCGATGACGACATCGGATCGGGGGCAGGCCACGCACGGCAGCAGCTTGCCCTCGTCCCGCTCGTAGTCCATGAGGGCGAACGAGCTCGCCGCGCCGTGGTCCACCTCGCCGTCGAGCACCTCCGCCTTGCACGTCGCGCACGTGCCGTGCGTGCAGGAGTGCGGCAGCCAGACGCCGCTGCGCAGGCAGGCGTCGAGGATGCTCTGGTCCTCGCGGCACTCGACCTCGCGGCCGAGCGGCTCGACGGTGATGGTGTGGGTCGTCGTCATGGCGGGCTCGTCCTCCTCCTCAGGCGACGACGCGCATCCCGATGACGTCCTTGTGCCCGATGCCCAGCTCCTCGAGGGTCTGGTCGTCGCGCGGCGAGAACTGCTCTCCGTGCAGGGTCCACACCCGGGGGCTCGCCGGGTCGAAGTCCGGGTCCTCCTCGGCGTAGGGGACGACGAGGGCGGTCCAGAAGTCGCCCCACGTCATCGCCTTGGGGGCCCGGAAGCACGCCGCGGCGCAGAACCACGGGTTCTCCTGGAACCACAGGTGGACCAGCTGGTCGTCGCCGTACAGCTCCTGGCGGGAGCGCGACGGGAAGTCGTAGGTGCCGATGCTCTTGACGGCCATGGTGCTCAGGCCTCCGATCCGATGTGGGAGTGGTCCGCGGCGTCGTGCCACTGCGTCCAGTTGCGGTCGTCGAGCGACCCCTTGTACTCGCCGCCGTCGCCGTCCTCGAGGCCGTACCACTGGAGGACGTCCGGCAGCGTCGGACCGCCGCAGTTGCCCTGGTAGATCTGGTGGACGGGGAGCCAGGCCTGGACGTACTTCTCCGGCTCGCGCTCGAAGATCCACTGGCAGCCGTTGGAGCAGGTCTGGAAGGTCTCACCTTTGTGGACCGACTCGCGCTGGCAGATGGTCGTCGGGTCACCCGGCTCGGTGAAGGCCATCGGGATCTGGCAGACCTGGCACAGCTGCGGCAGCCCGCGGACGAAGTGCCGGCCGCCGGCCTCGATGTTCTTCCTCTCCTTGTCCCAGAGCGGCTTGTAGTAGCGCTCGAAGGTGTCCGGGTAGGTCTCGGCGAGCCACTGCTGGTGCTCCTCGTCCGGGACCGAGGTCGTGAAGGCCGCGGCGTGCGAGAACTGGTAGAGGACCCAGTACACCTGGTGGGAGAGGATCTCCTTCTCGCCGATCGCGTCCTCGACGTGCCGCGGCGGGGTGATGCCGTAGAAGGCGAGGTCCTCGAAGAGGCCCTTCATCATCTGCTCCTCGAAGTAGAGCTCGAAGGCCTCCTTCCAGCTCATCACCTTGCGCGGCAGCATGTAGTCGAGCATCTGGGCGACCAGGCCGGTGACCCGGTAGCCCCGCCAGAACCACTTGTCGATCCAGGCCTGGACGATCGGCACGTTCGCCTCGTCCTGCTCGAGGAGGAACTTGATCGCCTCGAGCCCGAGGGTCATGTGCCGCGACTCGTCGGACTGCGCGGAGAACCCGAAGGTCATCGTCGGCAGGTCGCCGTTGAACGAGGCCCCCGACATGAACGGGACGAAGAGCAGGTTGGTCAGCAGGTACTCGAACGAGAACCCGATGGCGATGAGGAACTCGAACGGCCCGGCCGACAGCGCGTCGTCGAAGAACGACTTCGGCACCGAGAGGTACCAGACCCGGTCGTGCTGCTCGAGGTAGTTGTGGAAGCCGCCGTAGTACTTGTTGTAGTTGGAGAGGGTGTGGATCTCGGTCTGCGTGTGGCGCATCTCGTCGATCGACTGGCACAGCGCCGCGAACCGCGGGCCCGGCCCGTTGAGGTGGCGGGCGAGGTAGGCGAAGTTGCGGTGGGCCTGGTACTCCAGCGGCGTGACGCCCTGGAGGAAGAGCTTCATCGCGTTGAGGTAGGAGGCCTCGGTGAGGGACAGGTGGCCCTGGCTCTGGGCGAACCCGTCGAGCACGGCGTAGAGCCGCTTGTCCTTCTCGGCCTGGTACTTCGTGTAGGCGTCGACCGTGAGCCGGAAGGGGTCCTCCCACTTGCTCCAGTCGTGGATCCGGATGCCCTCGAACTCGGTGTGCGGGAACACGTCCTCGCGGGCGACGTAGGAGGGGTCCCAGTCGAGGTCTCGGGTCAGCGCCTCGTAGCGCTGCTTCATCGTCAGCTTGCGCGGGGCCTTGGGGGCGATCGTCATTGTCTCGCAGCCTTTCTCAGTGGTCCCAGGCGATGACGATCTCGTCGTCATCC
Organism: Micrococcales bacterium; assembly: GCA_014763705.1. Lineage (GTDB taxonomy): Bacteria > Actinomycetota > Actinomycetes > Actinomycetales > Dermatophilaceae > Phycicoccus. The sequence continues at coordinate 14,817 of JACXUW010000033.1, forward strand.
CATTCCTTGATGTGCCCGAAGTAGCTGACGATGGCCAGCTGGAACTCGTGGGTCTCCCACTCGCGGCCGAGGCGCTCCTCGACCGACTCGCGGGTGATGACGAGCCGGCCCGGCGCGGTGATCCGCACGAGCCCCGGCATGTGCTGCACGGTGCAGCCGTCGTTCGTGGCCTCGATGGCCTCGACGACCGAGCGGTTGGTCTCGCTCTCCTGGATGTCCACACCGACGGGGCGGGTGGCGGCGGTGGTGCTCATTGCTCAGGTCCTTCCCAGTCAGGCGGTGAGCGTCGCGACGGCGTCGCGGACGGTGGTGGCGGTGGACTCGAGCGACTCGGCCGCTCCGGCTGCGACGAGCTCGTCGACCCGGGCGGCCACCGGGCGCAGCGCGACGAGCGCGGCCTCCAGGGCCTCGACGGTCGAGGCGGCGAGCAGCGCCTTGTTGGCGGCACCCGTCTCGGGGTCGGCGACCCACGCCTTGTACAGGGCGTCGACCCACTTGCGCTGGTCCTTGAACCAGGACGAGAGGTGCTGTGCCACAAGGCTGTACGAACCCGCGCCGCCGTCGATCGCGGCGTCGTCGAGGTGCGTGTAGAACAGCGAGTAGATCAGCCGGTCGGCGACGTCGAGGCGGACGAGGGCCTTGCCCCAGTCCTTCTCGAGGAAGAGCTCCTCGACGTAGCGCCGCAGCCCCTGCAGGGCGGCGTCCTCGACCCAGCGGGTCTTGGCGTCGGCGAGCAGCTCGGCCGTGCCTCCGCCGAGGGCGATGCCCACGCGGCTGAGCGCCTGGGCGTTGCCGATCCGGTCGAAGGCCGCGTACGCGGCGCACTGGGTGATGGTCGTCCCGAAGCCGAAGCGGGCGACCTCGCACGAGACCATCTGCGCACCGGACTCGTAGTGGCGCAGCGGCACGACGAGCTCACCGAGCACCGCCGACCACTCCTCGGGGAGCCGGGCGAGCAGGCCCCGCGAGTCGAGGTAGTCCAGCGTGGAGGCGACGGCGTCGGCCATCGCCGCCCGGGAGGTGACGTAGGGGGCGTAGTAGAACTGCCGCGGGTCGGTGAACGAGTAGGGGTCGGTGAGGCGGAAGGCGCTGAACGCCTCGTCGTAGATCTCGTGGCCGGGGTCCCACAGCGGCCGGTAGTGGAAGTTCTCCTTGGCCTGGATGTCGATGCTCCCCTCCTCGTACCGCGAGGCCGGGCGGTCGCCGTAGCGCGCCACGAGGTGGGTGAAGGTCTTGCGAGGCGGTTCGATGACCTGGGTTCGCAGCTCGTACTGCACGGTGCCTCCTGGGG
>JACXUW010000034.1 GCA_014763705.1 Micrococcales bacterium
CATCCGGCCACGACGTACGCGAAGAGCCACAGCAGTCCGGCGAGGGCGGCCCCGGCGAGGAGCAGCTGCACGGCCCCCACCACCCGCCACCACACCGGCGCCCGGGCCAGCAGCGAGGTGCCGACGACGGCCTGGTCGAGCGCGTCGCCGAGCTCGGGACCGGGCGGGGTCGCGGCCCGCTCGACCGCCTCCGCCCACGGCACCGGCAGCTGCTCCTCGCCGGGGCCGCCCTCGCCGGACTGCTGTGGCTCTTCGCGTACGTCGTGGCCGGATGGCTGCAGCTCGACGCCCTCGCACCCGACCCGCCGACGGTCGGCGTGCTGCCCGTCCCGTTCGTGCTGCTCGCCGGCGGCCTCCTGCTCGGACCGCTGCTGGCGCTCCTCGCCGCGTGGCTCGCGGCCGTCGGGGCGCGCCGGCGGGGGGCGGTCATGGACGCCCGGCTGCGCGCCGCCATCGAGAGGGTCGCCGACGCCGAGATCCTCGCGCCCGTGCGCGGCGTCCTCGAGCGGCACGCGGCCACCCGCGACGCGCTGCGGCACGCCGCCGAGGTCTGACCCGCGGCGTCGTCCACAGGGCGCCGAGCCGCACTCCGTCGTCCACAGGTGCCGCGGCGACCGTTGTGCCCCACCGGGCCGTTCACGAGGGTGGTCCCAGCGGTCCCCGAGCGGCGGGGGCCGGGGAGGAGCACATGATGTACGAGACCCACGTGACGGTGCAGGGGCGCCTCGTCGCCGACCCCGTCGTCAAGCAGGGCCGCCACGGGCCGTTCACGGTCTTCCGGGTGGCCCAGTCCGAGCGGCACCCCGACCGCGGCGAGCCGGGCCGGTGGACCGAGTCCGACCCGAGCTTCTACGACGTCTCCGTGTACCGGGGGATGGGCGAGAACGCCGTCCGGTCGCTGCGCAAGGGCCACCCGGTCGTCGTCCACGGCAAGCAGCGCATCCGGCAGTTCCGCCGCGAGGACGGGTCCTTCGGCGCCGCCGTCGAGCTCGACGCGTACGCGCTGGGCCACGACCTGCGCTGGGGGGTCACCGCCTACACCCGCAACGGCGACCTCGCTCCCGTCCTGCCGGAGCCAGGGTCGGCCGCCGCGGCGTTCGGCGACCCGGAGCGGGACGCCTACGAGGTCGCGGGTCCGGGCCCCGTCCTGGGGTCCGAGCCCGTGGGCCCGGCGGCGGCGGGCGACCGGGCCGGCGCGGACACCGGTCCGCTCGTGCGCCCGGCCGAGGACGACGCCGCCTGAGCCCCGTGCGGCGGGCGCCGCGGATTCGGGCGGGGGGTCGTGGCTCGTTACGCTGGGCCCCATGCCCGAGTTCATCTACGTCATGTCGCGTGCCCGCAAGGCGCACGGCGACAAGGTCATCCTCGACGACGTCACGCTCTCGTTCCTCCCCGGCGCCAAGATCGGCGTCGTCGGCCCGAACGGCGCCGGCAAGTCCTCGGTCCTGAAGATCATGGCCGGCCTCGACCAGCCGTCCAACGGCGAGGCGCGCCTCACCCCGGGCTACTCGGTCGGGATCCTCATGCAGGAGCCCGAGCTCAACGAGGAGAAGACCGTCCTCGGCAACGTCGAGGAGGGCGCCGGCGAGATCAAGGCCAAGGTCGACCGCTACAACGCGATCAGCGCCGAGATGGCCGAGCCGGACGCCGACTTCGACGCGCTGATGGCCGAGATGGGCCAGCTCCAGGAGGCCATCGACGCCGCGGACGCGTGGGACCTCGACTCCCAGCTCGAGCAGGCGATGGATGCCCTGCGCTGCCCGCCGCCGGACGCCGACGTCACCGTGCTCTCCGGCGGTGAGCGCCGCCGGGTGGCGCTCTGCAAGCTGCTGCTCCAGAAGCCCGACCTCCTGCTCCTCGACGAGCCGACCAACCACCTCGACGCCGAGTCGGTGCTCTGGCTCGAGCAGCACCTCGCCGCCTACCACGGCGCCGTCGTCGCGGTGACCCACGACCGGTACTTCATGGACAACGTCGCGCAGTGGATCCTCGAGCTCGACCGTGGTCGGGCCTACCCCTACGAGGGCAACTACTCGACCTACCTCGAGAAGAAGCAGGCCCGCCTCGAGGTGCAGGGCAAGAAGGACGCCAAGCTCGCCAAGCGGCTGGCCGAGGAGCTCGAGTGGGTCCGCTCGAACGCCAAGGCGAAGCAGACCAAGTCCAAGGCCCGCCTCCAGCGCTACGAGGAGATGGCGGCCGAGGCCGACCGCACCCGCAAGCTCGACTTCGAGGAGATCCAGATCCCGCCGGGGCCCCGCCTCGGCAGCAAGGTCATCGAGGTCAAGGGCCTGCGCAAGGGCTTCGGCGAGCGCCTCCTCATCGACGACCTGTCGTTCACGTTGCCGCGCAACGGGATCGTCGGGGTCATCGGCCCGAACGGCGTCGGCAAGACGACGCTGTTCAAGACCATCGTCGGGCTCGAGGAGGCCGACGCCGGCTCGGTCGACATCGGGGAGACGGTGAGCATCTCCTACGTCGACCAGAGCCGCGGCGGCCTCGACCCCACGAAGAACCTCTGGGAGACCGTCTCCGGCGGTCACGACTACATCCAGGTCGGCCACGTCGAGATCCCGAGCCGGGCCTACGTCAGCCAGTTCGGCTTCAAGGGCCCGGACCAGCAGAAGAAGGCCGGTGTCCTCTCCGGGGGCGAGCGCAACCGGCTCAACCTCGCGCTGACCCTCAAGGAGGGCGGCAACCTGCTCCTCCTCGACGAGCCGACCAACGACCTCGACGTCGAGACCCTCGGTTCCCTCGAGAACGCGCTCCTCGACTTCCCGGGCTGCGCGGTGGTCATCAGCCACGACCGCTGGTTCCTCGACCGGGTCGCGACGCACATCCTCGCCTACGAGGGCGACGACGAGAACCCGGCGAAGTGGTACTGGTTCGAGGGCAACTTCGAGTCGTACGAGAAGAACAAGGTCGAGCGGCTCGGCGAGGACGCGGCCCGCCCGCACCGGGTGACCTACCGCAAGCTGACCCGCGACTGACCGCCCCGGAGGCCCCGTTGTCCACCACCCCTGCCGGGTCCGCCGCCGGGTCCACCGAGCGCCCGCCGCACCGGGTCTCCGTCGTCGTCCCCGTCTACCAGGGGTCCACGACGCTGCGGGGCCTCGTCGCCGAGATCGGGCCGCTGACCCGCGTCGCCACCTCCCCGGCCGGTCGGTCCTTCGTCGTCGAGGAGGTGCTCCTCGTCGACGACTGCGGTCCGGACTCCTCCGACGTCGTCATCCGCGCGCTGGCCGCCGAGCACGACTGGGTGCGTCCGGTGTGGCTGAGCCGCAACTTCGGCCAGCACGCGGCGACGCTCGCCGGCATCTCGGCCTCCGGTGGCGAGTGGGTCGTCACGATGGACGAGGACGGCCAGCACGACCCGGTGCACATCGGCACGCTGCTCGACGCGGCGATGACCGAGCAGGCCGACGTCGTCTACGCCCGGCCCTCGAACGCCCCGCCGCACGGGGCGCTGCGCAACGTCGCGTCCCGGTCGGCGAAGTGGCTCGTCGCCCGGATGGCCAGGGGGGCCCCGGCCGCGGACTTCAACAGCTACCGGCTCGTCGTCGGCGAGGTGGCCCGCTCGGTCGCCGCGTACGCCGGCCCCGGCATCTACCTCGACGTCGCCATCTCCTGGGTCGCGCGCCGCACGACGACCGCGCCGGTGCCGATGCGCGCCGAGGGTGGTCGGGCCTCGGGCTACGACCTGCGCCGGCTCGCCTCCCACTTCTGGCGGCTCGTCCTGTCCAGCGGCACGACGCCGCTGCGGCTGGTCAGCCTCGCCGGGGCCGCGGCCGTCGTCCTCGCGCCCGTCGTCGCGGTCGTCCTCCTCGTCGGTCGGACCGCCCGCTGGTGGGACGCCCCCGGATGGACCTCGACGATGGTGCTGCTCATGGCGGCAACCGGCGCCATCCTCTTCGCGCTTGGGGTCATCGCCGAGTACGTCGGGATGGCCGTCAACATGGCGATGGGCAAGCCGCTCTACCTGCCGGTCCGCGACCGCCGTGAGGGCCCGCTCGGGCGGGACGAGGAGTGAGCGAGCGGACGACCGGGCGGCCCCTCGCCTGGGTCGTCGGCTCGGGCGGGCTCGTCGGCCGGCACCTCGTGGCCGCCCTGCGCGCCCGCGGCGACGAGGTGATGACCTCCGCGGTGCCGTGGTCGGACGAGGCCGCCTCGGTCGAGGTGCTCCGCGCCGAGCACGAGCGCTTCGTCCGGGAGCGCGCCGGTCGCCCCTGGCTGCTCGCGTGGTGCGCGGGCGCCGGGGTGGTCGCCACCGGCGCCGACGCGCTGGCTGCCGAGCTGAGGGTCTTCGAGGCGTTCACCGCGCTGCTCGAGCCCGACCCGGACGGCCTCGGGGTCGTCGTGCTCGCCTCGTCCGCCGGCGGCCTCTACGCGGGCGCGACCTCGCCGCCCTTCACCGAGGACACCGAGCCCGCGCCGCTCGTGCCGTACGGCCGCACGAAGCTGGCGATGGAGGCGGCCCTCACTGAAGCGGTCTCGCGCACCGGGACCCGCGCGGTGCTGGCCCGGCTGGCCAACGTCTACGGTCCCGGCCAGACCCTCGGCAAGCCGCAGGGCCTGCTCTCGCAGCTGTGCCTCTCCGACGCCACGACGCGGCCCCTGCCGGTCTTCGTGTCGCTCGACACGATCCGCGACTACGTCTACGTCGTCGACGTCGCCCGGATGTTCCTGCGCTGCGCCGAGCTGGTCCGCGAGGAGCCGGCCGGGACGACGGTGACCAAGGTGGTCGCGTCCGGTCGCCCGGTCACCGTCGGCCACCTCGTCTCCGAGGCGCGCCGGGTGTTCCACCGGCCGCTGCGCACCGCGATGGCGCCCGGCGGCAGGGGCCAGGTGCTCGACCTGCGGCTGGGCTCGGTCCGCTGGCCCGAGGTCGACGCGCTCGCCGCCACGCCGCTCGTCGCCGGCCTCGCCGCGACGGCCGCCGACGTGCGCGCCCGGGTCACCTCCGGCGGCCCGCTCGACGGCTGACGCCGCCCGCGGGAGGCCGGTCAGTCGAGCCTGGTCGCGCCGACGAACACCGAGGACCCGAACGGCAGGTCGGCGCGTCCGAGGAGGGCGTGGTCGAGCCGGCACATCGCCCGGAGCGTGGTGTTGAGCGCCCGCGGCACGCGTGGCACCTCGACGATGTCGTGCGGGCCGGACACCCGTCGCCGGGAGACCCGACGGGCGGCCCGCTCGGCGACGAACAGCGGGAAGACGGTGGCGAACCCGTAGGTGGCGCGCTCGACCCGGAAGCCGGCGCGCTCGAGGGCGGCCGTCGCGCGACGGCGCGTGTAGCGGCGGTGGTGGCCGTTGGCGACGTCGAAGTCGGTCCAGGCCCAGGTGTACGCGGGCACCGACATGAGGAAGCGGCCGCACGGCCGCAGCACCCGGTGGACCTCCGCGAGCGCCTCGGCCTCGGGGTCGCAGTGCTCGATGACGTCGAACGCCGCGACGGCGTCGAACGAGGCGTCGGCGAAGGGCAGCGCGAGGGCCGAGCCGCAGACGCCGTCGGCGTCGAGGCCGCGCGGGTCGATGTCGAGAGACGCGGTGCGCCCGACCGCCTCACGGAACCAGCCGGCACTCGGACCGTCGGCGCTGCCGAGGTCGAGCGCGGTGTCGGCGCCCTCGACGAGGTCGCGCAGCGCCTGCTCGAGGAGGTCCGCGCGCGCGACGTACCACCAGTAGTCGGGCGCGGCGATCGACGGCGACCCACCGTGTCCGTGCTCAGTCACCGCGACAGGCTACCCGCCGGGCGGGGGTGGTCCCTCAGGCCCGGCCGCCCGCGAGACGAACCGCGAGGTCGCCGTAGGTCCGCTCGACCATCTCGGGGGTGCGCCGGCCTCCCGGGACGTACCAGCGGGCGACGTCGATGGCCATCGAGAGCAGGGCGAGCGCGGTGGCCGGCACGTCCTCGACGTCGAGCTCGCCGGACTCGACGCCGTCGCGCAGGACGTCGGCCACGACGCGGTCGATGTCCTTGCGCAGGTCGATGACCGCGGACTGGTGCTCGGCCGACAGGTGCCGGAACTCGAACTGGACGATCCGGCCGAGCTGGTGGTGCTCGGCGTGCCACCGGGAGAACCCGCCGACGATGGCGCGCAGCGCCTCGGTCGGGGACGCGGCGTCGGCCGCCGCCTCGACGAGGAGGTCGCGGGCCCGGGCGTGCCCGCGCCGGCTGATCTCGAAGAGCAGGACCTCCTTGGAGGCGAAGTGCACGTAGACACCGGCGGGGGAGAGGCCGGCGCGCGAGGCGATGTCGCGGGTCGTCGTCGCGGGGAAGCCGTGCTCGGCGAAGGCGTCGGCGGCCGCGAGCATGATCCGGGTCGCCGTGTCGCCGACGTCGGTGGCGCCGCCGGGGCGGCCACCCTCGGGCGCGAGCGCGGCGAGGACGGCGGTCTCGGTGAGCGGCGTGGTGCTGGGCACGGTTGACAGCATGCCGTACCCGCGCGAGACTAAGCAAGCGCTTAGTCACGGTGGCGTGCCGCCGCCGTCCACCCACCGAGCCGAGGAGCCGCATGCCCCGCAACGTCTACGCCGCCGAGCACGAGGACTTCCGTGCGTCCGTCCAGGAGTTCGTCTCCCGGACGCTCGAGCCCCGCGCCGAGCAGATGCTCGAGGTCAAGTCGGTCGAGCGCGACCTGTGGAAGGAGGCCGGCAAGCAGGGCCTCTTCGGCCTCGACATCCCCGAGGAGTTCGGGGGGATGGGCGCCGAGGACTACCGCTTCAACGCGATCGCCGCCGAGGTCATCGCCGGCTTCAACTTCGCGGTGTCGTCCTGCTTCGGCATCCACTCCGACGTCTGCCCGCCGTACATCGTCGACCTCGGCACCCAGGAGCAGAAGGAGCGCTGGCTGCCCGGGATGGCCAACGGCGAGCTCATCGCGGCCATCGCGATGACCGAGCCCTCCGGCGGTTCCGACCTCGCCGCGCTGAAGACCACGGCCGTCCGCGACGGCGAGGACTGGGTGCTCAACGGGTCCAAGACCTTCATCACCAACGGCTACCAGGCCGACCTCGTCATCGTCGCGGCCCGCACCGACCCGAGCAAGGGCGCCAAGGGCATCACCCTGCTCGTCGTCGAGGAGGGGATGGAGGGCTTCACCCGCGGCCGCAAGCTCGACAAGGTCGGGCAGGAGGAGGCCGACACCTCCGAGCTGTTCTTCGAGGACGTCCGCGTCCCCGACGCCAACCGGCTCGGCGAGGAGGGCATGGGCTTCGTCGCGATGATGCAGCGCCTGCCGCAGGAGCGCATCGGCGCCGCCGTGGCCAACACCGCGCACGCCTTCCAGATCTTCCGGGAGACCGTCGAGTACACCAAGGAGCGCAAGGCCTTCGGCCAGCCGGTCGGCTCGTTCCAGCACAACAAGTTCAAGATGGCCGAGCTGCTGACCAAGCTCGAGGTCACCCAGGCCTACGTCGACGACTGCGTCGCCGCGCACGCCGAGGGGAAGCTGACGCCGGTCGACGCCGCGAAGGCGAAGTGGTTCTCGGCGCAGGTGCAGAACGAGGTGCTCGACGAGTGCGTCCAGCTGCACGGCGGCTACGGGTTCATGAACGAGTACCGCGTCGCCCGGGCCTGGCGCGACGCCCGCGTCTCGAAGATCTGGGCCGGCTCGAACGAGATCATGAAGGAGCTCATCGGCCGCGACCTCGGCCTCTGAGCCCGCCCGCCGGGCGCCGCGTGTGACACCGTCGGGCGATGACGCCCCGCAGCTCGCACGAGATGCCCGGCTGGCTCCGCGTCGTCTTCGCGGCGCCGCACCCCCTGTACGACCGCGGACTCGGGTGGCTGCTCGGCGGCCGGTTCGTGCGGGTGTCGCACGTCGGCCGGCGCAGCGGGCGCCCCTACCGCACCGTCCTCGAGGTGCTCGAGCACGACCGGCGCACCGGCGCCGTGACCGTCGTGTCGGGTTTCGGTCGCGGCGCGGACTGGTTCCGCAACGTCACCTCGGGCGCTCCCGTGGGGGTCGACCTCGGCCACGGGCCGCGGCGCGCCGACCACGAGGTGCTCCCGGTCGGGGAGGCCGTCGCCGTCCTCGCGCGCTACGAGCACCGCAACCGGTTCGCGGCCCCGGTCGTGCGGCGGGCACTGTCCGCGCTCACCGGCTGGGAGTACCGCGGCACCGACGCCGACCGCCGACGCCTCGCCGAGGAGCTGCCGATGGTGCGGCTCACCCCGGCTCGGGGGTCTCAGTCGAGCGGGCCGCCGGCGACGTAGACGACCTGGCCGACTGCCACCGCGGGCCTCGCCGGGGTGGTCCTGCGTCGCCGGGGCGCCATGCCTCCCCGGCGGGACGGGGTGAGGGCGGCGAGGTGAGGTCGACCCGGCGGGGTCAGTCGAGCGGGCCGCCGGCGACGTAGACGACCTGGCCGGAGACGAACCCGGCCTCCTCGGAGACGAGGAACGAGATGGTCGCGGCGATGTCCTCGGGCTGCCCGACCCGCGCGACGGGGATCTGGGCGGCGGTGTGCGTGAGGAAGTCCTCGAACGAGACCTTGAGCCGCTCGGCGGTCGCCCGCGTCATGTCGGTCTCGATGAAGCCGGGCGCGACCGCGTTGGCCGTGACGCCGAACTTGCCGAGCTCGATGGCGAGGGTCTTGGTGAACCCCTGGAGCCCCGCCTTCGCGGCCGAGTAGTTGGCCTGCCCGCGGTTGCCCTGCGCCGACGAGGACGAGAGGTTGACGATCCGGCCGTAGCGCTGCTCGGTCATGTGCGCCTGGCACGCCCTCGTCATGAGGAAGGCCCCCTTGAGGTGGACCGACATCACGGCGTCCCAGTCGGCCTCGGTCATCTTGAAGAGGAGGTTGTCCCGGATGATCCCGGCGTTGTTGACGAGCACGACCGGCGGCCCGAGCTCGGCGGCCACGCGGGCGACCCCGGCCTCGACCGCCGCGGCGTCCGAGACGTCGACGCCGACCCCGAGGGCCCGGCCCCCGGCGTCGCGGATGCGGCCGGCGACCTCCTCGCAGGCGGCCTCGTCGAGGTCGAGCACGGCCACGGCGAAGCCGTCGCGGGCCAGCCGCTCGGCGGTGGCGGCCCCGATGCCGCGGGCGGCTCCGGTGACGACGGCGACTCGCTGGTCGGACATGGGGCTGCTCCTCGGCGCTCTGGGGTGGGTCGGTCCCGACAGTAGCCGAGCCGCCGGGCCCGGCCCCGGCCACGGCGGCGGCCGTCGGAGGTTGGACGCGATGGTCCGGACCGTCGCACCCGGCGGGTAGGTTGGGACCCTCGCGCCGACGACCGGCCGCGTGACGCCGGCAGCGTGGCTGGCCTGCAGTGACCCCTCACGGAAGGCAAGCAGTGGAGATCTGGCCCGGGACGGCGTACCCCTTGGGCGCCACGTACGACGGCAGTGGCGTCAACTTCGCGCTGTTCAGCGAGGTGGCCGAGCGCGTCGAGCTGTGCCTCGTCGACGACGACGGCACCGAGACCCGCCTCGACCTGCCCGAGACCGACGGCTTCGTCTGGCACGGCCACGTCCCCGGGATGCAGCCCGGCCAGCGCTACGGCTACCGCGTCCACGGACCGTACGACCCCGAGAACGGGCACCGCTGCGACCCGAGCAAGCTCCTCCTCGACCCGTACGCGAAGGCCGTCGAGGGGCAGGTCGACAACGACCCCTCGCTCTTCTCGTACGACTTCGACGACCCGACCGAGCGCAACACCGACGACAGCCTCGGGAAGACGATGCTCTCGGTCGTCATCAACCCCTACTTCGACTGGGGGCACGACCGGCCGCCGCGGCACGAGTACCACGAGAGCGTCATCTACGAGGCCCACGTGCGCGGCCTGACGATGACCCACCCGGAGATCCCCGAGGAGGTCCGCGGCACCTACGCGGCGATCGCCCACCCGGCGGTCATCGAGCACCTCACCGACCTCGGCGTCACGGCCCTCGAGCTGATGCCCGTGCACCAGTTCGTCCAGGACACCTCGCTGCAGGCCAAGGGCCTGACCAACTACTGGGGCTACAACACGATCGGCTTCCTCGCGCCACACAACGCCTACGCCCGCTCGGACCGCGGCGAGCAGGTCACCGAGTTCAAGGCGATGGTCAAGGCGCTGCACGAGGCGGACATCGAGGTCATCCTCGACGTCGTCTACAACCACACCGCCGAGGGCAACGAGATGGGCCCGACGATCTGCTTCCGGGGCATCGACAACGCCGCGTACTACCGGCTCGTCGACGACGCCAAGGAGCACTACTACGACACGACGGGCACCGGCAACAGCCTGCTCATGCGCAACCCGCACGTGCTCCAGCTCATCATGGACAGCCTGCGGTACTGGGTCACCGAGATGCACGTCGACGGCTTCCGCTTCGACCTCGCGGCCACCCTGGCCCGCCAGTTCCACGAGGTCGACAAGCTGAGCGCGTTCTTCGACCTCATCCAGCAGGACCCCGTGATCAGCCAGGTCAAGCTCATCGCCGAGCCCTGGGACATCGGCGAGGGTGGCTACCAGGTCGGCGGGTTCCCGCCGCTGTGGACGGAGTGGAACGGCAAGTACCGCGACACCGTCCGGGACTTCTGGCGCGGTGAGCCGGGGTCGCTCGGGGAGTTCGCGTCCCGCATCACCGGCTCCTCCGACCTCTACGAGCACAGCGGTCGCAAGCCGATCGCGAGCATCAACTTCGTCACCGCCCACGACGGCTTCACGCTGCGCGACCTGGTGTCCTACAACGAGAAGCACAACGAGGCCAACGGCGAGGACGGCCGGGACGGCGAGGGCCACAACCGGTCGTGGAACTGCGGTGTCGAGGGCGAGACCGAGGACGCGGAGGTCCTCGCCCTGCGAGCCCGCCAGCAGCGCAACTTCCTCGCGACCCTCCTGCTCAGCCAGGGCGTGCCGATGATCGCGCACGGCGACGAGATCGGCCGCACCCAGGGCGGCAACAACAACGTGTACTGCCAGGACAACGAGATCTCGTGGGTCGACTGGGACCTCACCGAGGACCAGCGCGACCTCCTCGCGTTCACCGCGGCCCTGACCCGGCTGCGTCGCGAGCACCCGGTCTTCCGGCGGCGCCGGTTCTTCGCGGGCAGCGCCGACCACGGCGGGCAGTCCGAGCTCGGCGACATCGCGTGGTTCCAGCCGAGCGGCGAGCCGATGGCCGAGGACGACTGGGCCGACGGCCAGGCCCGGATGATGACCGTCTTCCTCAACGGCGAGGCCATCCCCGGCCCGGACACCCGCGGGCGGCGGCTCGTCGACGACGACTTCCTCGTCCTCTTCAACGCCGACCACGAGGACCACGACTTCGCCCTCCCCGCCAAGGAGTGGGGCGAGCGGTGGTGCACCGAGGTCGACACCGCCGCCGACCACGTCGAGCCCGAGTGGCACGACGCCGGCTCGACCCTCACGGTCACCGCCCGCTCGGTCGTCGTTCTGCGCGACCCGCGCGAGACCCCGACCGCGGCGTCCGGAGCGGCCGGCGCGACGAGGAGCTGACGCCCGTGGTGGCCCACCGACCCGACCCCGCCCGCGTCGTCCCGACGGCGACCTACCGCCTGCAGGTGCACGGCGGCTTCACCTTCGACGACGCCGCCGTGCAGGTGCCCTACCTCGCCTCGCTCGGGGTCTCGCACGTCTACCTGTCCCCGGTGCTCCAGGCCGCGCCGGGCTCGACGCACGGCTACGACGTCCTCGACCACACCCGCATCAGCGAGGAGGCCGGCGGTCGCGAGGCCTTCGACCGGCTCGTGGCGGCCTGTCGCGAGGCGGGGCTCGGGGTCGTCGTCGACGTCGTGCCGAACCACATGGCCGTTCCCTCGCCGGAGCACCTCAACGCGCCGTTCTGGTCGCTGCTGCGCGAGGGCCGGCGCTCGCCGTACGCCGGCTGGTTCGACGTCGACTGGGTGGCCGAGGACGACCGCATCCTCATGCCGGTCCTCGGCGACGCCCTCGGGGAGGTCCTCGGGCGGGGCGAGCTGGTGCTCGCCGACGACGGCGGCCCGAGCGGCACCGAGCACGTCCTGCGCTACTACGACCACGAGTTCCCCGTGGCGCCCGGCACCGAGGAGCTGCCCCTCGCCGAGCTCGTCGAGAGCCAGGCCTACCGGCTCACCAGCTGGCGCGAGGGGGAGGCGCTCAACTACCGGCGCTTCTTCGACGTCACCACGCTCGTCGCGGTCCGGGTCGAGGACCCGGTCGTCTTCACCGCGACCCACGCGCTGCTCCTGGCCCTCCACGGCCACGGCCAGGTCGACGGCTTCCGCATCGACCACCCGGACGGCCTCGCCGACCCCGGCGGCTACCTCGAGCGGCTCGCCGAGGCCACCGGCGACGCGTGGGTCGTCGTCGAGAAGATCCTCGAGGGGCCGGAGCGCCTGCCCGACGCCTGGCGCTGCGCCGGCACGACCGGCTACGACGCGCTGCTGCGGGTCCAGCAGGTGCTGACCCCACCCGACGCCACCGGCACCCTCGACCGGCTGTGGGCCGAGGTCGCACCCGGCGAGGCCTCCCTCGAGGCGGTCGTCGAGCAGAGCAAGCGGCTGGTCGTCGACGACGTGCAGGCCGCCGAGGTCGACCGCCTGATGCGGCTGGCCCGGCGCATCGTGCCGGACGCCGACGCCGCGGCGCTGCGCCGGGCGCTGGAGGCCCTGCTCGTCTCGATGGACCGCTACCGCGCCTACGTCGTGCCCGGCCGCGGGGTCGACGCCGAGCAGGCCGCGGTCGTCGACTCGGCGGCGGCCCGGGCGCGGGCGCTGCTCGCACCGAGCGACGAGGACGCCCTCGACCTCGTCGTCCGTCTCGTCCTCGACCGCGGCGTGCCCGAGGCGGTCCCGGACACCGGCCGCGTCGCCGACGAGCTGCGGGTGCGCTTCCAGCAGACCTGCGGCCCGGTGATGGCCAAGGGCATCGAGGACACCGCGTTCTACCGGTGGTTCCGCCTCGCCGGCGCCAACGAGGTGGGCGGCCACCCCGAGGTGCTCTCCGCGGAGGTCGACGAGTTCCACGCCTGGTGCGCCGTCCAGCAGGCCGAGTGGCCGACGTCGATGACCACGCTCACGACGCACGACACCAAGCGCTCCGAGGACACCCGGGCCCGGCTCATGGTCCTCGCCGAGGACGCCGAGGGCTGGGCGGCGTGGCTGGAGCGGGCTCGCGAGCTCGCGGCGCCGCACCGCACCCCGCGCGTCGATGCCCCGACCGAGTACCTCGTGTGGCAGACGCTCGTCGGCACCTGGCCGATCTCGGGCGCCCGGCTCGAGGCCTACCTGCTCAAGGCGGTGCGCGAGGCCAAGGTGCACACCGCGTGGGTCGACGGTGACGAGGAGTACGAGGGCGAGGTCGTCGCCTTCGCCCGCGCGATCGGCCGCGACACCGCGGTCCACGCGCACCTCGACGCGTGGACGGCGCCGCACGAGCCGGCGACCCGGGCCAACATCCTCGGCCAGAAGCTCCTCCAGCTGACCATGCCGGGGGTGCCGGACGTCTTCCAGGGCTGCGAGATCGGACGGCTGGCCCTCGTCGACCCGGACAACCGCCGCCCGGTCGACTGGGCCGACCGGGCGCTGCGGCTCTCCCGCGTCCTCGACGACGAACCGACCTTCGACCTCGACGACGAGAAGATCCGGCTCACCGCGCTGGCCCTGCGGCTGCGGCGCGAGCACCCGGGCTGGTTCGTCGGCGAGGAGGCCACCTACCTCCCCTGGGAGACCGGCACCGGGCACGCCCTGGCCTTCGCCCGCGGGGACTCCGCCGGTCCGCGGGTGCTCACCGTCGTCACCCGCGCCGCGGGTCGGCTCGCGCAGGCCGGCGGCTTCGGCGACGCGTCGCTCGAGGTGCCCGAGGGGGAGTGGGTCGAGGTGCTCGCCGGGCGGCCGGTGGCCGGGGGTGCCGTCCCGTTGGCCGTGCTGCTCGCCGACCACCCGGTCGCCCTCCTCGTGCGGCAGGACGCCGGATGACCGCACGCAGCCTCGAGGTCTGGGCTCCGCGCGTCGAGCGCGTCGACGTCGAGTGGGCCGGCCAGGGAGGGACGCCCCGCCGCGACCCGATGCTCGCCGCCGCCGGCGGCTGGTGGCGCGTCGACCTGCCCGGCGACGTCGCGGGTCCGGTCGACTACGCCTTCGTGCTCGACGGCGAGGAGCCGGCCCTCCCCGACCCGCGCAGCGCGTGGCAGCCGGGCACCGTGCACGGCCCGAGCCGCACCGTCGACACCGCGGCGTTCCCGTGGACCGACGACGCGTGGAGCGGCGTGCGCCACGGCGCCGGCAGCCTCGGCGCGGTGTTCTACGAGCTGCACGTCGGCACCTTCACCCCCGAGGGCACCTTCGACGCCGCGGTCGGGCGCCTCGAGCACCTCGTGGCCCTCGGGGTCGACGTCGTCGAGGTGATGCCGGTCGCCGCGTTCCCCACCGACCGCGGCTGGGGGTACGACGGCGTCGGGCTGTACGCCGTGCACGACGCCTACGGCGGCCCGGCGGCCTTCGCCCGGTTCGTCGACGCCTGCCACGCCCGCGGGCTCGGCGTCTGCCTCGACGTCGTCCACAACCACCTCGGGGCGAGCGGCAACTACCTCGCCCGCTTCGGGCCGTACTTCACCGAGGCGCACGAGACGCCGTGGGGTCCCGCGGTCAACCTCGACCACGAGGGCTCGGCGGAGGTACGCCGCTTCCTCGTCGACAGCGCCCTGCGGTGGTTGCGCGACTTCCACGTCGACGCGCTGCGCCTCGACGCCGTCCACGAGCTCAAGGACGACTCTCCGCGCCACTACCTCGCCGAGCTGTCCGACACCGTGGCCGCACTCGCCACCGAGCTCGGCCGGCCCCTCGACCTCGTCGCCGAGTCCGACCTCAACGACCCGGTGATGGTCACGCCGACGGCCGGCGGGGGCCGCGGGATGACGGCGCAGTGGGACGACGACGTGCACCACGCCCTCCACGTCACGCTGACCGGAGAGACCCAGGGCTACTACGCGGACTTCGCGGGCGCCCCGGGCTCCCCGGAGCAGGGGCCCCTCGCCGTCCTCGCGAAGGTGCTCACCCGCGGGTTCCTCCACGACGGCACGCGGTCCTCGTTCCGCGGCCGAGACTGGGGCGCCCCCGTCGACCGCGAGCACCTCGACGCCCGGCGCTTGCTCGGGTACCTGCAGACGCACGACCAGGTCGGCAACCGCGCTGCCGGAGAACGGATCTCCGCCCTCGTCGCCGACCCCGCCCTCCAAGCCGCCGGCGCCGCCCTCTACCTCCTGGCCCCGACCACCCCGATGCTGTTCATGGGGGAGGAGTGGGCCGCCTCGACCCCGTGGCAGTTCTTCACGAGCTTCGCCGAGGACTGGCTCGCCGACGCCGTGCGCGACGGGCGTCGCGCCGAGTTCGGGTCGCACGGCTGGTCCGCCGACGCCGTCCCGGACCCACAGGACCCGGCCACCCGCGACCGACCGCTCGGTCCTGCGGTGGGACGAGGTCGAGGAGGCCGACCACGCGCGGATGCTCCGGTGGTACACCGACCTCGTCTCGCTGCGCCGCCGCCTCCTCGGGTCCGGGCCCACCCGGTTCGCCGACGTCGAGGTGACCTACGACGAGGACGCGCGCTGGCTCGTCGTGCGCCACCGCCCGGCGGGCCGGTCCGGCCACGCCGTCGTCGCGGTCCTCGGCGAGGACGGCGCGTCGGTGCCCGTGGGGGCCGGCGAGGTGCTCCTCACGTGGGATTCCGACGGAGCCGGACTCGACGCCGGGACGATCTCACATCGTTGTCGATCCGTGTCCGTCGTCGCTCTCGAGGGTCCCTGAACGGCCGTTAGGGTGCCCGGGGGCGGACCGACCGCCCCGGGGAGGAGCACGCGGTCGTGGGCGGTGCGCACCTGCTCCGCCGGCGCCTGGGGGCCCACCCCGTCGCGGTCGCCGCGATCGTCGTCTCCGTCCTCGCCTCACTCGTCGTCGTCACCGCCCTCCAGCTCCTCTCGGCGCGGATCACCGACTCCGGCGTGCGCTCCGGCCTCGACGTCCCGGCCGCCGACCGCTCGCTCGTGCTCACCGCCTCGGTGCGTCCGGGTGACCTCGCCGCCGCCGACGCCGCCTTC
>JACXUW010000451.1 GCA_014763705.1 Micrococcales bacterium
GTACGTCCCCGGCAGCGTGCGTCACCCCGAGGACGACGACCGGGACTGAAGCGGCGGCGGAGCCGGCGGCTCAGCCGCCGATCGCCGACATCGGGCGGGCCGGCTGCTCGAAGTCCGGACGGTCGATGCCGTGCCCGGCCTTCTTGGCCCACATCTCGGCGACGACGAGGTCGGCCAGCTCGGTGTCGGAGGCGCCCTCGCGCAGCGGTCCGCGCAGGTCGACCTCGCTCCGGGCGAAGAGGCAGTTGCGCAGCTGGCCGTCCGCGGTGAGCCGCACCCGGTCGCACGCGGCGCAGAACGGCGCCGAGACGCTGGCGATGACCCCGACCGTCTCCGGGCCGCCGTCGACGAGGAACAGCTCGGCGGG
Organism: Micrococcales bacterium; assembly: GCA_014763705.1. GTDB lineage: Bacteria > Actinomycetota > Actinomycetes > Actinomycetales > Dermatophilaceae > Phycicoccus. The sequence continues at coordinate 368 of JACXUW010000451.1, forward strand.
GGCGCTGCCGCGCTCCTGCACCGGGGTGAGACGGAACCGCTCACCGAGGCGCTCGAGGATCTCGGCCTGCGAGACCATCCGGCTGCGGTCCCAGGCGTGCTGGGCGTCCAGCGGCATCTGCTCGATGAAGCGCAGCGCGTAGCCGCGGTCGAGGCACCACTGCAGGAGGTCGGCGACGCCGGAGTCGTTGACGCCGCGCATCGCGACGGCGTTCACCTTGACCGGGGCCAGCCCGGCGTCGGCGGCCGCCTTGAGGCCGGCCTCGACGTCGGCGAGCCGGTCGCGGCGGGTGAGGTCGAGGAACTGCTGCTGGTCGACGGTGTCGAGGCTGACGTTGACGCGGTCGAGCCCCGCGGCGGCGAGGGGGGCGGCGAGTCGGTCGAGGCCCACGCCGTTGGTCGTCATCGCGATCCGAGGACGCGGCTCGAGCGCCGCGATGCCCCGGACGACGTCGACCAGGCTGCGGCGCAGCATCGGCTCACCGCCGGTGAGGCGGACGTTGGTCACGCCCAGCCCGACCATGACGCGCACGAGCCGCACGAGCTCGTCGTCGGTGAGCATCTCGGGCTTGGGCAGCCAGTCGAGGCCCTCGGCGGGCATGCAGTACGTGCACCGCAGGTTGCACCGGTCCGTGACCGAGACGCGCAGGTCACGCCCGACGCGGCCGAAGCGGTCGAGGAGGCGGGGCTCGGGGAGGTCGGTCATAGAGGGACAGCGTACGTCGCGTAGCGTGGCGGAGTGCTGCGCCGGCTCCTCACACCTCGCTGGCTGGGCGCGCTCGTCCTCGCCGCGCTCTTCGCCGTCGCCGCGTACCACCTCGGCTGGTGGCAGTACCACCGCCACGAGGCGAAGGTCGAGCGCAACGCCCGGCTCGACGCGCACTACCGCGCCGACCCGGTCCCCGTCGCCGACGTGCTCACCCCCCGCGGTCTCGCGCCGGCCGCCGAGTGGACCCGCGTCACGGTCGACGGCAGCTACGCCGCCGGACCGGTCTTCGTCCGCGCCCGACCGAACGACGGCGAGGTCGGCTACGAGGTGCTGTGGGCGCTGCGGCCGGCCACCGGGGGCCCGGACGTGCTCGTCGACCGCGGCTGGGTCCCGCTCTCGGACCGTGGCGCCAGCGTGCTCCCGGACGTGGCGCCCGCGCCGGCCGGCGAGGTCACCGTCGTCGGCTGGGCGCGGATCGGCGAGGACATCGTTCGGTGGTCCGACCTGCCCGACGGCGCCGATATCCCGTCGGCCTGGATCTTCGACGACGCAATGGATGCCTGGGTGCTGCAGATCAACCTCGAAGACGGAACCGCCGACCGCTGGGTCTACCGGCGCGATCCTCGCCTACAGCTCCCGTGGGAGAAGGCAGTCCTCGACATCGATGACATTCCCACCGGCGCGCCCGAGGTGCAGCTGGTCTGGAAGGCACTGCGGCCCTACCCCGACGACGAAGCCGACAAGGACGTCATCCTTCCCGCGCTTCCCGAAGAGGCGCGGACCTGGTGGGAGAAGGCGATCCTGTCGATTCACCCACATTCGACGTGGTCGATCCACGTCCGCAGCCCGTTCGCACCCGCCAAAGCGAGCTGGAACCGCACCCGACGCAGCTGAAACAAAGGGGCTTGTTTTCGGTCGCGCCTAAGTGTGGGTGGTACGCCGGCGAACCCGCATCAAGGCGCGACTGAACGGATGACGGGGCTAGATCTCGGTGCCGGGCTCGACGACCGCGCCGTGGACGAGACGGCGGAACCAGCGCTGCGCCGGCGTGAGGCTCGACTCACGCCGGGTAAAGATCGCCACCGGCGTGCTCTGGCCCGGCCAGGGCAGGTCCGCGATGCGGAGCGCCGGGAACCAGCCGCAGAAGACCTCGGCAACGTGGCGCGGGAGGAACGTGACGAGGTCAGTGTCTTGCAGCACCGCAGGGAGCGTGCCGTACTCCTCGACAGTCAGTGCGACCTGCGGCATGAGTCCGTGTTCGAGAAGCAGCTGCAAGGGGTAGGTGTGCCCGCCCCGGGATGACACGCGCACGAACCCGCGGCCGTCGAACATGTCGGGACCTGGCGGGGGCAACGGATGCCGCCGCGACGTGAGCGCCACGTACTCCACAGCGCGAACCGGCGTGCGCCAGAGGCGTGCGGCATCCATCAGCGCCACGGTGATGGCGAGATCAAGGTGTCCGCGCACCAGCTCTTCCTCCACCTCGTCGGCGTCCAGCCGCTTCACCGCCAGGCGCGCAGTCGATCGCTCGCGAGCCAGTGCCGCCATGATCGGAGGCAAGAACGTTTGCTCGCCGATCGAGGTCAGCCCGAGGGAGAGCTCTCCCGTGAATGCTGATGGATCGAAGGATGCCGTCTCGCTCACCGTCGACTCGATCTGCGCGAGCGCTTCGTGCAATG
>JACXUW010000035.1 GCA_014763705.1 Micrococcales bacterium
CGGTCCCGGTCCGCCCGCTGGCGCTCTCGGACCACACCACGCAGCTCGCGCAGGTGGGGGAGCACGGCCCGGCCGTCGTCCTGCTCCACGCCCTGGGCCTCACCTGGCGGATGTGGGAGCCGGTCGTCCGCCGGCTCGCCCGGGGACGCCGGGTGTTCGCGTACGACCTGCGGGGGCACGGCGCGGCGGCCGATGCGCCGGCACCCGCCGACCTGGCGGTCCTGGCCGACGACCTGCTCGAGGTGCTGGCGGCGACCGGTCTGGCCGGCGCGCACGTCGTGGGCCTCTCGTACGGCGGAGCCGTCGCGCAGACCGTCGCGGCACGCCATCCCCGCGCAGTCGAGTCCCTCACCCTCGTCGCGACCACGGACCGGCCCTTCGACTCCTTCGCGCAGCGGGCCGACGCGGTGGAGCGCGACGGAACGCGCGCGCAGGTCGGCTCGTCGCTCACCCGGTGGTTCTCGCCGGAGGCGCTGGCCGAGAACCGGTGGGGCGTGCGCTACGCCCGCGAGTGCGTGGTCCGGGGCAACCCCACCCAGGTGGCTGCCGCCTGGCGGGCGTTCTCCCGGCTCGACGTCGCCGGTCGGCTGGCCCACTGGGAGCGCCCGGCCCTCGTGCTGTGCGGGGAACGCGACGCCTCGACCGGCCCGCAGGTGATGCGGCGCGTCGCCGAGAACGTCGGCGGTGCCCGCTACGTGGAGCTCCCCGGCGCACCGCACATGCCCACCCTCGAGACGCCCGAGCCGGTGGGCGAGGCGCTCGAGAGCTTCCTGCCCCGCGCGCAGCCGGTCCGCGGTCTCGCGGTGCGGTGAGCCACCGCCACCCGGTGGACCGCGTCGACGACCCACGAGAACGACCCACCACGACAGGAGCGCCCGTGCGCCAGATGCAGCTCATGCAGTACGAGATCACCCTGCCCGCCGACTACGACATGGGCATCATCCGCCACCGGGTCGCGACCCGCGGGTCGGGCACCGACGCGTTCCCCGGCCTCGGGGTCAAGGCCTACCTGGTGCGCGAGCGCGGGCACCACGGGTCACCGGTGAACCAGTACGCGCCGTTCTACCTGTGGGCCGGCCTGTCCGGCATGAACACGTTCCTCTTCGGGCCGGGCTTCGACGGCATCTGCACCGACTTCGGGCGACCGCCCGTCCGGGCCTGGCACGGTATCGCCCTGGCCGACGGGCCGGAGCACGCCTCGGTGCCGGTCGCCGCGACCCGCACCGTGGAGGACGTCGACGCGGGGATCCCGCTCGCCGACCTCACCCAGCGGCTGCTCGAGGAGACGGAGACCCGGGCCCGGCAGCCGGGCGTCAACTGCACGGCGGTCGGGGTCGACCCGGCGACGTGGCGGCTGGTCCGGTTCACCCTGTGGTCCGACCTCGCGCCGGACACCGACCCCGGTGAGCGCTTCACCGTCCTGCACGTGTCACAGCCCCACCGCCGTGACCTGCCCGGGGTCGGGTCATGAGGCGCCGGGGAGCGCAACCCACCCCGGCCACGAGGGGCCGGCCGTGGCCCCGGTGAAAGGGCCGCGGCGCCTGCGGGTCCTGGTGGTGGACGACGACGCCCGGGTGCGCAGCGCCCTTCGCCACCTGCTCGACGACGTCGGCGAGCTGCGGTGCCTGGCGGTGGACACGGGGCAGGCCGTGCGCCTGCTGACCTGGGGCTCGAACGTCAGCGACGTCGCGGTGGTCGACCTGCCGTCGGGCTCGCCGGCGGCCTCGCCGGCGGGCTGCGCGCTCGTCGAGCGGTTGGCGGGCCTGGTGCCGGTCGTGGTCGTCAGCATGTCAGGCTCCCGACGCTCCGACGCGCTGGCGGCCGGCGCCCACAGCTTCGTCGAGAAGGACGGCGACGGCGGTGCACTCCTCGCGGCGATCAGATCAGCGGTCGACGCGGGGCGGCGCCCCTTGGCAGGCGAGGACGGCACGCGCCAGAATGCCGCCGTGGACGACCAGCACGCCGCGCCGCCCGTCCGAGGCGGTCGCTGATGCCCCGCCCCGGCCGCGACGAGGACGAGCGGGTCATCACCGTGTTCATCGTCGACGACCACAGCGTCGTCCGCACCGGCCTCAACGCCTACCTGGGGACCGAGCCCGGCATCGAGGTCGTCGGCGAGGCCGCCGACGGCCGGGAGGCACTCGCCCGGCTCGCCGTGCTCGCCGCCGGCCCCGGCGTCCCCGACGTCATCCTCATGGACATGCAGATGCCGCACCTCGACGGCGTGGAGGCGACGGCCCGGGTCAAGGCGACGTGGCCGCAGGTCGACGTCATCGCCGTGACCTCCTTCCTCGAGGAGGCGCGCATCCGCGCAGCCCTGGAGGCCGGTGCCACGGGCTACCTGCTCAAGGACGCCGACGCCGACGACGTGGTCGACGCGATCCGTGCCGCGGTCGCCGGCGAGGTGCGCCTCGACCCGGTCGCGGCAGCCGCCCTGGTCTCCGGTCTCCGCGCCCCGCGGTCGCCCGTGGAGGACCTGACCCCGCGCGAACGGGAGGTCATCGTCCTCGTCGCGAGCGGGCGCACCAACCGCGAGATCGGCCGACGGCTGGGGGTGGCCGAGCGCACGGCCCGGACCCATGTCTCCAACATCCTCACCAAGCTCGGCCTGGCCAGCCGCACCCAGGCGGCCATGTGGGCGGTGCGCGAGGGGCTCGTGGACGCCACGGACGTCACCTCGTGACCGAGGGAGCCGGACGTGGAGCCCGCTCCTCACCCCTGCGCAGCACGTCGATGCCGACCGAGCCGGCGCTCGAGCCGGTCCCCCCGTCGTGGGAGCCCGTCGAGCGGCAGATGGTCGACCTGTTCTTCGACCGGGTCCCCTTCGGACTGGCCGTGTTCGACCTCGACGGACGGTTGCAGCGCTGCAACCGCACATGGGTCGGCTTCTACGAGCTGTACTTCGGTGTCGGCCCGGACTACACCGAACCCGGGCGCTACCTCAGCGACCTGATCCCCGGCAACGAGGGCTCGGTCGGTGACCTCTTCGATGCCGTCCGGACGGGGCACGTGGTGCGCCAGGCGGCGCACCGGATCGCGATCCCCGGTTCCACGACCTACTGGGACGTCGTGTTCGCCCCGCTCTACGAGCACGGCGAGCTCGTCGGGGTGCTCGACGTCGTCACCGACGCGACCGACCGGGTGCACTCGACGGAGCGCCTCGAGGCGCGGGTCAGCGCGTTCACCCGGGTCGCCGCCGGGATGACCGTCGACCAGCCGCTGGTGGCCACCCTGGAGCAGATCCGTTCGGAGATCCTGCGCACCACGACGGCGGCCGCGTGTTCGATCGTGGTCTGGCAGGGGTCGACCAGCGAGGCGCCCCGGCTCGCGACGGTCCCGGACCCGGTCTTCGGCCCCGGGTACGCCGAGGCCTTCCACGCGATGTACGTCGCCGCCGGCGTCGACGCGAGGACGGCCGAGGACGTCGAGCCGTTCACGTTGTGGCGCGGCGCGCGCACGGACCTCCTCGCCGACCCCCGGTACGCCGCCGTCCATCCCTACTGGTCCCGGTCCCGGCCGGAGTGGGAGGACGGTGTGGTGATCCCGCTCGTCTCGGGGCGGGAGTACTTCGGTGAGCTCCAGGTCCACCTGCCCGCCGGCTCCCGGTTCGGGGATGACGACGCCGACTACCTGCTGGCCATGGCGGACCACGCGGCCCTCGCGATCCAGAACTCGGCGCTGTTCCTCGAGCAGCGCGAGGCGGCCGGCGCCGCGGAGCGCCATCGCCTGGCCCGCGAGCTGCACGACTCGGTCAGCCAGGCGCTGTTCTCGATGACGATGCACGCGCGCACCGCGCAGCGGCGTCTCGAGCCGCTCGGCACGGAGGCGGACCCCGCGCGCGCCGAGGTGGCACGGCTCCAGGAGCTCACCCGGGGCGCCCTCGCGGAGATGCGCGCCCTGATCTTCGAGCTGCGCCCGGGGGCGCTCGCCGAGGAGGGCCTGGCCGCGGCGCTCACCAAGCAGGCCGCGGCGATCGCCGCCCGGGAGCAGGTGGGCATCGAGGTGGTCGCCCCACCGCACCGGCTCCCGCTGTCGGTCGACACCGAGGAGCACCTGTACCGCATCGCCCTCGAGGCGATGCACAACGCGGTCAAGCACGCCCGGCCCGCGAGCATCGAGGTCCGGGTGTCGCTCGAGGACACCGCGGAGCACGTCACGCTGCGGGTGAGCGACGACGGCACCGGCTTCGACACCTCCGTCGAGCACCCCGGTCACCTGGGCCTGGGCACGATGCGCGAGCGCGCGACGGGCCTCGGCGGGACCACGACCATCGACTCCGTGCTCGGTTCGGGCACCCGGGTCACGGTCGTGGTCCCCGTCGACGCCGAGCATCCCCTGGGGTAGCGCACCGCTCGAGGGGCCGGCGGCTACGTCATCCGACCGAGGCGGGGAACGGCCGTTGTGCACGTGGCGGCCGGTGCCTCGCGCCGACGCGGGCCCGGCAGGCCCCGCGGCACCCTCGAGGGACCTACCAAGAAGGGAGCTCCCGATGAGCACCACCCAGTGGATCCTGTCGATCGTCCTGCTCGTCTGGGCGCTCGCGCGCAACCTCGGCACCCGCGAGGTGGCCCTCGTCACCTTCGTCCTGCCGCTCGGCATCGTCGTGGCCGCCGCCGCGTACTTCCTCGTCCCCTTCCCGACCGCTGGCAACGACCTCGACCTCGTCCTGGCCTTCGGCGTCGTCGGCGTCCTCTTCGGGCTCGCCGCCAGCGGCGTCACGCGCCTCCACCACCAGGACGGCAGGCTCGTGGCCACCACCGGTACGTCCTTCGCGGTGCTCTGGCTGGTCATGATCGGCGGGCGGGTCGCCTTCGCGCAGTGGGCGACCGGGGCCGGGGCCCGCGCCGTCGGCTCGTTCTCCCGGGACCACGCCATCACCGGCGCCGACGCGTGGACCGTGGCGTTCGTCGTGATGGCCCTGGGCATGGTGCTGGCCCGCACCGTCGCGCTGGCGGTCCGCACGCGCCGCGCCGGCGCGAGCCTCGTCCCGGCCGGCGCCTGAGTCCCCTCCACGACGATCATCAGGAGAACACCGTGAGCCACCACCAGGTCGCCAGCGTCCCGCCCGCCGTCCTCGAACGGGTGCCCACCAGGCCGGTCCGGGCGGTCCTCGCCCTCGTCGGCCTCAGCATCGGCGTCACCGTCGCCGGTTCCCTCGTCGTCGGGCTGGTCGCACCGGCGTCCGACCCCCTGCTGCGCCGCCTCCCGGTGGTGCTCGCCCTGCTCGCCATGAGCCTGGTCGTCGCCCGTCGGGTCGGCTGGTCGTCGCTGGCCGCCGGTGGGCCGAGCACCTGGCGGAGCCTCGGATGGCTCGCTGCGCCGGTCCTCGTCGCCCTGGTGCCCCTGGCGTGGGGATGGTCCCCGGACCGCTCGACGCTGGCCGTCCTCGTGGTCGGGTACGCCGCCACCGGCCTCTACGAGGAGCTGTGGTTTCGCGGTGTCGTGCTGCGTGCCGCCCTGCCACTGGGTCCCGGGCGGGCCGCGGCCCTGACCGCGGCGGTCTTCGGCGCCTCCCACCTGCCGAACATCCTGTTCGGCCAGAACGCCGCCGTCACGGTGGCGCAGGCCGTCGGGGCCGCCACGTTCGGCTTCGGGTACGCCGTGCTGCGGCTGCGCACCGACGCCCTGTGGGCGCTGGCCGCCACGCACGCGGTCCTCGACCTGCTCCTGCACACCACCGGGCTGCACGGCGGCGCGCTGTGGGGCGTCATGGTCGGCCAGGACGTGGTGCTGGGCGTCGTCGGTCTCGTGGCTCTGCGCGGGGGTCGCCGGCGGGCCGGGACGCAGGTCGCGACTCAGCACGAGGAGCTGCGAGCGAACGTCCACGCCATCGTGCGATGAGCGGGAGCCCCCAGCGCGACGCTACCCGACTGCGCCGGAGTCGAACTCGTGCTCGAGCACGGCCATGACCACGTCGTCGTGCCACTGACCGTCGCGCAGGCAGACCTCCCGTTCCCGCCCCTCCTCGACGAAGCCGCACGCACGGTAGGTCGCCCGGGCCCGGAGGTTGTCGACGAGGACGCGAAGGTCCACGCGGTGCAGCCCCAGCGGGCCGAACGCGTACCCCAGGACGAGGCGCGTGACCCGTCGGCCGAGCCCGCGCCCCATCCGGGCCGGGTGGTAGAGCCCGATGGCGTAGCGGGCGCGGCGGTCGACGGGGTCGATGGCGTGGAGGAAGGCGGCGCCCACGGCCTCGCCGTCGACGTCGAGGACCCAGTGGATGCGGTCCGGCGCGGCCGCGCCGTGCTCCCAGTCCGCGGACCACCGTGCCAGCTCGTCGTCGGTCATCGCCCGGGTGCGCGTCGACGAGCCGTACCCGCGCTCGATCTCGGCGTGCCACCCGTGCCGCCGACGCGCGGCCCGGTCCTCGGGCCGCAGCGGACGGAGGGTCAGCGGCGCGTCGGTCAGGGTCGGGGCGTCCACGCGGTGATCGTCGCGGACCTGCTGCGGTGGTGCAATCGCCGCGCCGGTCGCGGGACGGCCCCGGCAGGGTCCGCCGGCGCCCGCGCCCGCTGTGAGGGAGTTCTCGCTCCGTGCGTCTTCCTCCTCGAGCGGCGGAGCGGAATCCTCGAAGGAGACACTGCGGCACCCGAGGTCGTCACGCGCGTCAGGACCAGCACCACCCCCGCCGGCGGAGAGCCACCTCCGCGGCAAGGCCTGCGACCGCGCGACGAGGTGGGCGGGCACGCCCGGGCATGGCGGGTGGTCAGCGCCGTCGAGGTCGTGCTCGCGTCCGCTGCGGTCGCGGTCGACCTCTTCCTGCCGGCGGTGGTGCTCGGCGGCATGGCGGTCGTCTCGCTCCTGGTGCGGCGCCGCGGACCGGGGACGCTGGGGTTCCACCGTCTTCCGCACGCGGGAACCCGGCTTGCCCAGGTGGCGGGCCTGACCGTCCTCTGGACCGCGGTGGTGTTCGGCGTCGTCATGCCGGTGGCGGAGCACCTCACCGGCTCGACCCAGGACGTCGGCGAGTTCGCGGGCCTCGAGGGCGACCTCGGGAAGCTCCTGCTGTTCCTGGCCCTGAGCTGGACGCTGGCCGCGCTCGTCGAGGAGCTCGCGTTCCGTGGGTACCTCCTGACCCGCATCACGGACGTGGTGGGCGACTCCGGCCGGGCCCGGGCCGGCGCGGTCGTGGCCGTGGCCTTGCTCTTCGGCCTGATCCACGCCGAGCAGGGGCCGGTCGGCATGGCCCTCGTGGTCGTCGACGCGACCTACTACGGGGTGCTTCGCTACGCCTTCCGGTCGGTGTGGGCCCCGGTCGTCGCGCACGGGGTGAGCAACACCATCGGGATGCTCGCGTTCTTCCTCGTCGGGCCCTTCGGCGCTCCCTGGTGACCGGCTCCCCGTCGAGCCGCCGTGCCGGCCGCTAGCGTGGGTGGATGGCGCTGCTGCACGAGGCGACGATCTCGCCGCGCAAGGACGAGCTCGTCGGGCCGTGGCTGCGGACGAGGCCCTGGTGGGACGGGGTGGTCGAGCGCGGGCCCGCGGGGTCGTTCCGGCTGGACGACCCCGCCGGGGCGGTCGGGATCGAGTGCTTCCTCCTCGGGTCGGCCTCCGGGTCGACCCTCTTCGTGCCGGTGACCTACCGTGACGCCCCGTTGACCGGTGCCGACGCGAGCCTGCTCGGCACCCTGGAGCACTCGGTCCTCGGCACCCGGTACGTCCACGACGCGTGCGCCGACCCCGTCTTCGTCGCGACCGTGCTCGACACGATCCGCTCCGGTGGCCGCCAGGCCGACCTGACCGTGCGGCGGTCCGACGGGACCGAGGTCGAGCGCGCACCGGACGCGACGGCCTCGGGGGAGGGTGTGCCGGACGTGCCGCGTCACGACCCCGGGCTGCCCGTGTCCGCGGTGGACGGGCCGGACCGGACGACGGTCTCCGCCGCGGGTGTCGAGCTCACCGTCGTGCGCCGGCTGGGTGAGGGACCACCCGGCCCTGCCCTGACCGGCCGCCTCACCGCGGGCGGCAGCGCCCTCCGGCTGGTCGTCGTCACCGGCTGAGCTCGGACTCGGGGCCACCGCTCGCCGACCCCGGGACCGAGGTGACCTGAGGCACCCAGTCGGCCACCTGTTCCTCGTCGAGGTCGTCCAGGGACGTGAGCGAGTGCGCGGCTGGACGGGCTCGTGCGGCCTGAGGAGAATCGCGGCACCTGCACCGGTGCCCCGAGGAGGCCGTCATGGCTCGAACCGTCATCAGCACGCCGGACGCCCCGAGCTCGCCGCTCTTCGCCCAGGGCGTGCGGGTCGGGCAGCACATCCACGTGTCGGGGATGACCGGGGTCGACGTCTCGACCGGCGCCCTCGCGGGGCCGGGCATCGCCGAGCAGACCGAGCAGGCGCTCGTGAACTGCGAACGGGTGGTGGCCGCGGGGGGCGGCACCCGTGAGGACGTCGTCGAGGTGGGAGTGCTGCTCGCGCGGCCGGAGGACTTCGCGGCCCTCAACGAGGCCTACGCGCGCCACTTCCCGTCGGATCCGCCGACCCGGTACGTGGCCCGGCTGGGCCCGGAGATCCCGGGCGTGCTCGTGTCGGTCCGGATGACGGCGATCGTGGGCTGAGCGCGTCGAGCACCGAGCCGGCGGATCGGACCTACCGCTCCCCGACGACGTGGAACTCGACCCGGTGGACGAGGGTGTCGTCCGCGACCGGCCCGGTGTGGGCGGCCCGGGCGCGCAGGGCCTCGCGGTCGGTTTCACCGGAGGCCCCGAGGTCGGCGTCCGTGACCGCCGAGAAGGGCAGCACCTCGACGGAGTCGACCTCGATGACGACGCCGGCGGTGCGGTAGCGGCCGCCTTCCCGGACCTGCGGGCGGCTCCACGAGCGGATGGAGACGGTGATCTCACCGCTCGCGACCCGGTCGCGGAGCTCGCGGCTGAACTGCATCCCCGCACGGTACGGCGAAGGGCCCGGTCCGACGGCGCTTCGCGCCTGTGGACCGGGCCCTCGGGTCGTGCCCCCGGTAGGATTCGAACCTACGCTCCCGCCTCCGGAGGGCGGTGCTCTATCCCCTGAGCTACGGGGGCGGGCACGAACGACGACGCGGCACGAAACCGCGGCGCTCGGAGAGGCTAGCAGCCTACGCTTGGTGCCATGCAACCCGGGCCGGAGGACCCCGGAGGCGCACGCCTCGTCCTCGTGTGCGACGACACCGAGGCCATCCGCCGCCTGCTCCGGATCAACCTCGAGCTGGCGGGTTTCGACGTGGAGGAGGCCGCGGACGGACACGAGGCGATGGCCCGGCTCATCGACACCTCCCGGCGCCGGCCCGACGTCGTCGTCCTCGACTCGCAGATGGCGCCCTACGACGGCTGGTGGGCGATCGCCGCCATCCGGTCCCACCCCCGCCTCGACCCGGTGCCCGTCGTGCTCGTCACGGCCACCGCGACCGACCTCGTCAGCCCCGAGGTGAGCGGCGCGGGGTTCGACGCGTGCGTCGGCAAGCCGTTCGACCCGGACGAGGTCGTGGAGGTCGTCTCACGGCTCGCGGCGGACGGACGGGCCGGTCGCGGGCGTCCGTAGACTTGCCCGGGTGACCCCCGAAGAGCTCTCGGCCGCCATCCGCGGCGCCCTCCAGTCCGCCGTCGACTCCGGTGACCTCGCCGTCACCGTGCCCGACGAGGTCCGGGTGGAGCGTCCGCGGAACCGCGACCACGGGGACTGGTCGACCAACGTCGCCCTCCAGCTCGCCAAGGGCGCCGGGATGAACCCGCGCGACCTCGCCACCACGCTCGCCGGCCGGGTGGCCGACCTCGCGGGCGTCAAGGCCGTCGACGTCGCCGGCCCGGGCTTCCTCAACATCACCCTCGACGCCGCCTCCGCCGGCGAGCTGGCCCGCAGCATCGTCGAGGCGGGAGAGGCCTACGGCCGCAACGAGTCCGAGGCCGGGCACGTCATCAACCTCGAGTTCATCTCCGCCAACCCCACCGGGCCGCTGCACCTGGGCCACACGCGGTGGGCCGCGCTCGGCGACGCGATGGCCCGGCTGCTGGAGGCCTCCGGCGCGCGGGTCACGAGCGAGTACTACATCAACGACGCCGGCGCGCAGATGGACAAGTTCGCGGCGTCCGTCCTCGCCCGGGCCAAGGGCGAGCCGACCCCCGAGGGCGGTTACCCCGGCGAGTACGTCGACGACCTCGCGGCGACGGCCCTCGCGGCCCGCCCCGACCTCGTCGAGCTGCCCGACACCGAGGCCCTGGCCGTCGCCCGGCAGCTCGCGTACGCGGCCCAGCTCGCGGACATCAAGGACACCCTCGCCGACTTCGGCGTGCACTTCGACGTCTGGTTCTCCGAGAAGGAGCTGCACGACGCCGGCGCCGTCGAGCAGGCGGTGGCCCGGCTGCGCGATCAGGGCCACGTCTTCGACCGGGACGGGGCGGTGTGGCTGCGCACGACCGACTTCACCGACGACCGCGACCGCGTCCTCATCCGCGCCAACGGCGAGCCCACCTACTTCGCCGCCGACGCCGCGTACTACCTGAGCAAGAAGGACCGCGGGTTCGACGAGAAGGTCTACCTGCTCGGTGCCGACCACCACGGGTACATCAACCGGCTCAAGGCGATCGCGGCCTGCGCCGGCGACGACCCCGAGCACAACATCGAGGTCCGCATCGGCCAGCTCGTCGACCTCAACGGCGCCAAGCTCTCCAAGCGGGCCGGCAACATCATCGAGCTGCGCGACCTCATCTCCTGGATCGGCACCGACGCCATCCGGTACTCGCTCGCGCGCTACCCGGCGGACAGCCCGCTGAGCCTCGACGGCGAGGAGCTGCGCAAGCAGACGAACGACAACCCGGTCTTCTACGTGCAGTACGCGCACGCCCGCACGGCGAACGTGGCCCGACTGGCCGCCGAGGACGGCGTCGACCGCGCCGACGGCTTCGACGCCTCCCTCCTCACCGACCCCACCGAGGCGGCCCTGCTCGCGGTGCTCGGCGACTTCCCGCGGGTCGTGGCCCAGGCCGCCCACCTGCGCGAGCCGCACCGGGTCGCGCGCTACCTCGAGGAGCTCGCCGCCCGCTTCCACAAGTGGTACGACACCTGCCGGGTGCGTCCGACGAGCACGGAGCAGGAGGTCACCGACCTCCACCGGACCCGGTTGTGGCTCAACGACGCCACCCGCCGGGTGCTCGCGAACGGCCTCGACCTGCTCGGCGTCTCGGCGCCCGAGCGGATGTAGGAGCCGGCCGGTGCGCGCCCACGAGGCCGGCGCCCTCCACGCCGAGGGCTACGGCGGGCCTCCTCTCTACCTGCCCTACCCGAGCGACGTCATGGAGCTCCTGCCGCAGCTGTGGCCGGAGTCCATCGGCCGGGACGACGCGGGGCGGCTCACCGTCGCCGGCCTCGACGTCGTCACACTCGCCGAACGCCACGGTACGGCGGCGTACGTCCTCGACGAGGGCGACTTCCGTTCCCGCGCACGGGCGTTCCGCGACGGCTTCGGCTCGGCGTTCGAGCGGTTCGGCGGGGCCGACGTCTACTACGCCGGCAAGGCGTTCCTCTGCACCGCCGTCGCCCGGTGGGTCGAGGAGGAGGGCCTGCACCTCGACGTGTGCACCGGGGGCGAGCTCGCCGTGGCCCGCCGCGCCGGCTTCCCCGCCGCGCGGATCGCGTTCCACGGCAACAACAAGACCGTCGCGGAGCTGCGCGACGCCCTCGAGTACGGGGTGGGCCGGGTCGTCGTCGACTCCTTCGACGAGATCGACCGCGTCGTCGCCCTCGCCGGCGAGCTCGGCGTCCGCGCCCCGGTCATGGTGCGGGTCACCGTCGGGGTCGAGGCGCACACGCACGAGTTCATCGCCACCGGGCACGAGGACCAGAAGTTCGGCTTCAGCCTCGCCGGCGGGCAGGCGATGGAGGCCGTCACCCGCCTCCTGGCCCACCCCGAGGCCGTCGACCTGCGCGGCCTGCACAGCCACATCGGCAGCCAGATCTTCGACACCGGCGGTTTCGAGGCGGCGGTGCACCGGCTCGTCGGGCTGCACGCGCAGGTCGAGGCCGAGCACGGCGTCTCGTTGCCCGAGGTCGACCTCGGCGGCGGCTACGGCATCGCCTACACCTCGCAGCACACGCCGCTGCCCCCGGACGTCCTCGCCGACGCGATGGCCGACATCGTCGAGCGCGAGTTCAAGGCCCTCGGCGACGGCGACAACACGCGGGTCCCGCGGGTCTCGGTCGAGCCGGGCCGGGCGATCGTCGGCCCGAGCACCTTCACGCTCTACGAGGTCGGGACGGTCAAGCAGGTCGAGCTCGGCGGCGGGCACACCCGCACCTACGTGGCGGTCGACGGCGGGATGAGCGACAACGCCCGCCCCGCGCTCTACGAGGCCGACTACTCCTGCACCCTGGCCAACCGCCGCTCCACCGCCGCGCCGGCCCTGGCCCGGGTCGTCGGGCGACACTGCGAGAGCGGCGACATCGTCGTCCTCGACGAGTACCTGCCGGCCGACACCCGGCCCGGCGACCTCGTCGCCGTCCCCGGGACCGGGGCCTACTGCCGCAGCCTCTCCAGCCAGTACAACCACACCCCCCGGCCACCGGTCGTCGCCGTGCGCGAGGGCGAGAGCCGCGTCATCGTCCGTCGTGAGACGATCGACGACCTGCTCGCCCTCGACGTGGCGGACGCCTGAGCCCGACCCGAGGAGACCAATCCCCGATGGCCCACGAACCCGGCGCCCCCCTGCGCGTCGCCCTGCTCGGGTGCGGCGTCGTGGGCTCGTCCGTGGCACGGATGCTGCTGGACCAGGCCGACGACCTCGCTGCCCGCGTCGGCGCCCCGCTCGAGCTCGTCGGCATCGCCGTGCGCCGTCCGCAGCGGCCGCGCCCCGACGTCCCGGTCGACCCGTCGCTCTTCACCGCCGACGCCGAGGAGCTGGTCACCCGGGCCGACGTCGTCATCGAGGTGATCGGCGGCATCGACCCGGCCCGCGGGCTCATCCTCCGGGCGATGGAGCACGGTGCCGCGGTCGTGTCGGCGAACAAGGCGCTCGTCGCCGAGGACGGCCCGACGCTCTTCGAGGCGGCTGCGGAGCACGGCGTCGACCTCTACTACGAGGCCGCCGTCGCCGGGGCCATCCCCATCCTGCGGCCGGTCCGGGAGTCGCTGGCCGGCGACCACGTCCGCAAGGTCATGGGCATCGTCAACGGCACGACGAACTTCGTCCTCGACAAGATGGACGTCTCCGGGGCGGGCTTCGCCGAGACCGTCGAGGAGGCGCAGGCCCTCGGGTACGCCGAGGCCGACCCGACCGCCGACGTCGAGGGGTTCGACGCCGCGGCGAAGGCGGCCATCCTCGCCAGCCTCGCCTTCCACACCCGCGTCTCGGCCGCCGACGTGCACCGCGAGGGCATCACCGAGGTGACCGCCGCCGACATCCGCGCGGCCCGCGAGAACGACTGCGTCGTCAAGCTCCTCGCGATCTGTGAGCGGGTCACCGCCGACGGGGCCGACGCGGTGAGCGTCCGGGTGCACCCGGCGATGGTCCCGCGCACGCACCCGCTGGCCAGTGTCCGCGAGGCCTTCAACGCCGTGTTCGTCGAGGCCGAGGCCGCCGGCGAGCTGATGTTCTACGGCCGGGGCGCCGGTGGGGACCCCACCGCCTCGGCCGTGCTCGGCGACGTCGTCGCGGTGGCGCGGCAGCGCGTGTCCGGCGGGCGCGGCCCGGGGGAGTCGGCCTACGCCGACCTGCCCGTCGTCGACATGGGGCGCGCGGTCACGCGCTACCACATCAGCCTCGACGTCGCCGACCGCCCGGGTGTGCTCGCGCAGGTCGCCGCCGTCTTCGCCGAGCACGACGTCTCGATCGAGACCGTCCGCCAGCAGGTCGCCGCCGACGACGGCGGCCGCGCCCGGCTCATCGTCGTCACCCACCGGGCCAGCGACGCCGCGCTCGCCGCCACCGTCGACCGCCTCGCGGCGCTCGAGGCCGTCGACGACGTCGCCTCCGTCATGCGCGTGGAAGGAGCCTGACGTGGCCCACCAGTGGCGCGGCGTCATCCGTGAGTACGCCGAGCGCCTGCCGAGCCTCGCCGGCGCACCGGTCGTCACCCTGCTCGAGGGCGGCACGCCGCTCATCCCGTGCGAGAACCTCTCGGCGATGACCGGCGCGAACGTGCTCGTCAAGTACGAGGGCCTCAACCCGACCGCGTCGTTCAAGGACCGCGGGATGACCGCCGCCATCTCGGTCGCGAAGCTGCACGGTGCGAAGGCCGTCATCTGCGCGAGCACCGGCAACACGAGCGCCAGTGCCGCCGCCTACGCGGTCAAGGCCGGGATGACCTGTGCCGTCCTCGTGCCGGACGGGAAGATCGCCATGGGCAAGCTGTCGCAGGCGATCGCCCACGGCGCCACCCTCATCCAGGTCGAGGGCAACTTCGACGACTGCCTCACCGTCGCGCGCAAGCTCGCCGAGTCCTACCCGGTCGAGCTCGTCAACTCGGTCAACCCGGCCCGCATCGAGGGGCAGAAGACGGCGGCCTTCGAGGTCGTCGACGCCCTCGGCGACGCCCCGGACATCCACGTGCTGCCGGTCGGCAACGCCGGCAACATCACGGCCTACTGGAAGGGCTACACCGAGTACGCGTCGGAGACACCGGGCCCCGACGGTTCGGTGCTGCCCCCCGTCGCCACGCGCCGCCCGCGGATGTGGGGGTTCCAGGCCGCCGGCGCCGCGCCCCTCGTCCTCGGCCACCCGGTCGACGAGCCCGAGACGATCGCCACCGCCATCCGCATCGGCAACCCCGCGTCGTGGAGGCAGGCCGAGGCGGCCCGCGACGAGTCGGGCGGCCTCATCGACTCGGTGACCGACGACGAGATCCTCGAGGCGCACCGGCTGCTCTCGTCGACCGAGGGCGTGTTCGTCGAGCCCGGGTCGGCCGCGAGCATCGCCGGCCTCGTCAAGATGCACCGTGCCGGCCGGGTGCCGCAGGAGGCCACGATCGTCTGCACCGTGACGGGCCACGGCCTCAAGGACCCGCAGTGGGCCCTGCGCACCGCCGACGGCGCCGACGTCGAGCCGGTCCGCGTGCCGGTCGACGCGTACTCGGTCGCGGCCGCCCTCGGGCTCGAGGGGTGAGGTGAGCGCGGTGCTGCGCCCGGGGGTCGCCGTCGAGGTGGCGGTGCCCGCGAGCAGCGCCAACCTCGGGCCGGGATTCGACTCGGTCGGCTGCGCCCTCGGGGTCTGGGACCGCTGCCGGGCCACGGTCACCGCCGACCCCGGCCTCGTCGTGCACGTCGAGGGGGAGGGCGCCGGGGCGGTGCCGCTCGACGAGACCCACCTCGTGCACCGGGCGATGCGCACGGCGTGGGCCGAGGCCGGGGTCGAGCCGCCGACCGGGCTGCGCCTGGAGTGCGTCAACGCGGTCCCGCACGGACGCGGGATGGGCTCCTCGGCGACCGCCATCGTCACCGGCATCGTCGCGGCCCTCGGGCTCGCCGCGACCTCGGCCGGCCGGGGCGCGCACGTCGACCTCGACGCCGCGAACTCCCTCGCGGCCCGCCTCGAGGGCCACCCGGACAACGCGTCGGCCAGCGTCTACGGCGGGGTGACCCTGTCGTGGAGCGACGACGCCGGGACGACCACCGTCCGGCTGCCGGTGCACCCGGACGTGGAGCCCGTCGTCCTGGCCCCCGAGACCCAGCTCTCCACCGCCCGGGCCCGCTCCGTGCTGCCGCAGCAGGTGCGGCTCGCCGACGCCGCGGCGAACTCGGCGCGCGCGGCGCTGCTCGTCCACGCGCTCGGGCACGCTCCCGAGCACCTCGTCGAGGCCACCCGCGACTGGTTGCACCAGGAGGCTCGACGCCCCTCCTACGCCGCCTCGATGGCGCTCGTCGACGCCCTCCGCGGCGCCGGGCACGCGGCCGAGCAGCGGATCGCGGTTCGCCTGGGTGATGGCGTTGCCGCCCATCGTCTGGCCCCAGGTGAAATCGGGCTTGGCGTAGAATTGCTTGTAGAGATCGGGGAAGTCGCGGATCGTCGCCTCGGCCAGCTTCACCATGTCGCGCGCGGTGACATAAG
>JACXUW010000452.1 GCA_014763705.1 Micrococcales bacterium
CCCCGGACGCCCCGGACGCCCCGGACGCGTCGCCGCCGGTCAGCCGCGGGCGAGCGCCTTCTGCCGGCGGGTGTCGCCGGCGTGGAGGGCCCAGGCCATGAGCACCGGTTGGGCGAAGAGCCGCGCCATCCGCTTCTCGTCGGTGTCGAGACCGAAACCGTCCTTGCGCTCGAGCCACTGCGCAACGTTGCCCGGGAACACGCCGAGGAAGAAGAGGGCGCCGAGCCGGCCGACCCGGGCGCGGGTCGGCTGGCGCCAGGTGACGAGCGTGGTGGCCCCGAGCGCGATCTCGGCCCACCCCGACCAGACGACGACGTCGTCGACGTCGAAGGGCACCCACTCCGGCACCTGCGCCCGGAACTCCTCGCGGGACACGGTGAGGTGGGCCGTCCCGGCCGCGACGAGGGCGGCGCCGAGGGCCACCTTGCTCAGGGCGCGCAGCCGTCGGCCTCGCCGCCCGCGCCCGGTCGTGGTGTCGTCGTCGTTCGGGGTCATGTCCCCAGTCTGCCCGGTGGTTCAGTGGATGACCGGCCCCTCCTCGGGCGGTGGCTCCATGCTCCTCGGGCAGCCGTCGACCGCCGGGTGGACGGTCCACCGGTGCTCCGGCTGTTGCTGGCGCCCGACGACGTCGTCCCGTTCCGCGGCGTCGAACGCCTCGTCCAGCCGGTCCTTGACGGCGACCGTGTCCGCGGGCCAGGCCCCGGTCCACGAGCCGACCCGGGTGCACGCCTTGATCGGGTGCAGCTCGTTCCATCCCTCGTGGAGCGAGTCGAAGACCCAGCGCCCCCGCACGTAGAGCAGGTCGGCGCCGAGCCCCTGGTCGTCGGGTTGGTGGATCTCGGTCGGTGCGCCCTCGACGTCCGAGGGGTCGGCGGTGTCGCCGAGCCCGACGAGCCCGCCGATGAGGGCGGCGAGGAACGCGAGGATGGCCAGGACGATGCCGACGATCCAGCCGATGACCGGCACGGCGGCGCAGACGAACCAGGCGGCGAGGGCGAGCCCGTAGGCGACGAGCAGCCCGATCCGGAAGTCGTGCATCCCGGCGCCCTCGAACTCGGCGTGGAGGATCGCGCTGCGGGCGGGCTTGCCGTCCTTGCCCTCGGCGAACTCGCCGCGGAAGAACTTCACGTGGTCGCGCACGCCGTCGGTCTCCGCGGCGAGGAACCCGTACGGCACGCTGACCTCGAGCTCGGGCTGGGTCACTCCCGGCATCGTCGGGTAGACGAGCAGGTTCATCGACCAGTCGGTGTCCAGCGCACCGAAACCCGACTTGCCGGTCGACGGTTCGACGCTGACCACCATCCCGATGACGCTCTCGTCGCCGCCGAGGCAGACCAGCCGGACGTTGAGCCACCAGTCGCAGAACGCGATCGTCCCGGCGATGGCGAAGGCCTCGATGAGCAGCAGGCCGCAGGGGAAGGTGCCGATCCCCATCACCGCGAAGACGGCGGCGATGGCGGCGGTCGCCGTGGCCACGTAGGCGGCGGGCGACATCCACTGCGACGGCTGGCTGCACGCGGTGTACTGCTTGAACCCGGCCATCTCACACCTTCTCGACGTCGACGCTGATGCCACCGGTGAGCAGCCGCTCCGCGTCGGTGGTCAGGGCGTGGATGTTGACCCGCTGGCTCCCGGTGAAGCCCGCCGGCGGGGTGACGGTCGCCGTGACGGCCGTCAGGGCACCGGGGGCGAGCACCGGGTGGTCGGGAGCGATGTCGACCGCCCACCCGGGAGGCAGTGGCGTCGCGACGAGGTGCCGGGCCAGGTCCTCCCGGTACTTCGGCAGGTCCTCGCAGTCCGGGGTCTGCAGCACGTAGGAGTCGACGAGGAACTCGTAGCGGTGCTCGCGCTGGGTGTCGTTGCGCAGGGTGAACCCCACGACGGCGGGCGAGTGGGCCTGCACGACATCGGTGTTGTGCTGGCCGAGGTTGTTGAGGACGTTCCGGTCGCTCGCGGGGTCGAGGAGGGCCTGGAGGCAGTAGTGCCCGGGCGTCGGCGGCGTGTGCCACGCGAAGGTCGCGTGGGTCGGGTTGTTCGGGCCGCCCAGCACGCCGACGTCGACGAGCGTCGTCGCGACCGGGACGTTGACCGTCCCCATCCCGAAGTCGAGGTAGGACAGGTGCACGGGCATCATGACGACCGGGCAGTCCGGCGCCGCGTTCCACACCCGGACGTCGACGGTGTAGTCGTGGTCGGGCAGGAGGGCGTGCGCCGGCACGGGCACACCGCCGTCGAGGACGGTGAAGTCGGGGTTGTCCCAGGTGACCGGGAGCCCACGGGCCATGAGGTCGCGCTGGGAGTAGACGAGCGGGTCGGGGACGCGCATCGCGGGGTCCTCGATCGGGACGCACCGGGTGCGGGCCGCCTTGTGCCGGCGACCGAGCGGGTGGTCGTCACGACGGAACAGCCGCCCGAGGAGGCGCAGGAGCCGGCGGAACAGCTCGACGAACGCCCCCGGGACGGCGAGCAGCGCCCGCCCCAGGTCGAGCAGCGGGCGCATCGTCAGGCACCGGAGGCGGCGACGCGTCGCCAGGCGAGCGTGGCGCTCCAGCCCGCGACGACCGTGGCCAGCCCGGCCGTGAGGGCCAGCGCCCACTCGAGGGCGCCGCTGCCGCCGTCCGGGTCGGCGCCGGTCGTCGACTCGACCCAGGCCGGCTCGACGAGGGCCGCGACGGTGAGGACGGCGAAGAGGACGGTGAGGACCGTGCGGGCGACGGCCCGGCGGCGGTCGCGGCGGGC
>JACXUW010000453.1 GCA_014763705.1 Micrococcales bacterium
GCCAGGTACGGGGAGAGGGTGTGGGCGGCGGCGTCTCGGACAGCGCGGCCGAGGTCGCGGGTGACCAGCGCCAGCACCGTCGGCTGGGTCTGCGGGTCGTTGGTCATGGCGTGCCTCCCGCCGCGCGTTCGGGCCGGGGCGGGCAGGTGCCGGGAGCCAGACCGGGGTCGTTGTCGTAGGTGTGGGCGTAGTAAAGGACGTCGGCGACGTACCAGTCAGCGTGGTTGTACGCGAACAGGGCCCGCGCGATCCCGTCCGGGCCGGTGGTGGCCCCAGAGCGGGCGAGGTAGTTCGCGGCGGAGTGGATGCTGTCGGCGTCACTGGTGATGTCGGCGCGGCCGTCGCGGTCCCCGTCGACGCCGTACAGGTCCCAGGTGGTGGGCAGGAACTGCATCAGGCCCCACGCGCCGGCGCTGGAGGTGGCAGTGGCGGCGCCGTGGCGGGTCTCTTCCATCCCGACCCCGGCGAGCAGGGACCACGGCAGGTGGTAGCGCTCCCCCGCGGCCACGTACAGCGCCTTCACGCGTGGCGAGATGGGCGCCGCCGGGGCAGTGAGGGACTGCATCCGCTGCCCGGACGGAGCCGGGAGGGCGACCCGGCGCTGAGCGGCGGTGTCAGCGATGGTGTCGTCAGCGCCGGCATGCTCGGGTGCGGGTCGTCCATCGAGCGGGGCGCCGTGGGCGGCCATGAACGCGACGGGGTCCACGGGGTGCCCTCCGGTGCGGATCTCGAAGTGAAGGTGGTTGCCGGTGGAGGTGCCGCTCGAGCCCTCGACCCCGAGCCGCTGCCCCGCCGAGACGGCCGCCCCCGCCCGGATGTCGGGGTCGAGGGTGGCGAGGTGGGCGTACCGGCTGGTGGTCCCGTCCCCGTGGTCGAGGTCGACGCTGAGCCCGATGCCGGGCCGCGGCCCGGCGACGATGACACGGCCGGCGTGGGCGGCCAGGACGGGTCCGGGCCCGGGGAGGCTGACCAGGTCGACCCCGGAGTGCAGCCGCCACACGTGCTCGATGGGGTGCAGGCGCATCCCGAAGGAGGACGTGCGCACGAAACGCTGCGCGAACGGGACCTGCCACCCTCCCGCCGCCGACGCCGCGGTGTCACAGCGGGTGGGGGTGGCGGCGGGGACGGCGACGGCGGCCACGAGCAGCGCTGCCCCGAACGGCACCAGCAGCGGCAGGAGGGCAAGGCCGGCCAGGACCCACGTCAGCGGGCTGGTGCTGCGGGTGTCGCTCATGTCGCCTCCTCCCTCGAAGGGGTGGCCGGGGTTCAGGCGGCGCCGGTGATGGCGTGGTTGGTGTCGGCGAGTGCGGCTTCGAGGGGGTGCAGGACGGTGGCGACCTTGTAGTACCGGTCCCCGACCCGCCACAGGGCGCGGCCCTTGCCGTGCATGGCCCAGCGGGTGACGACGTCTCGGGCGATGGGTGGCAGCCCGAGGAGGGTCTCGAGCTCGTCGGCGACGCCGGCGTCCTGGCCGTGCAGGATGGTGGTGTCGGCCAGGTGGAGCAGGTCCTTCGCGATGGTCACGGCCTGGGACCCGGCCGCGCCGACCGAGAGCAGGTCGGCGGGTTTGTGGGCGTTGGCCCACTGGATGTCCCCGCTGCTGCGGGACAGGCGCAGGTCGGCGTCGAAGGACTTCACCGCCTCGGGGCCCAGGCGCATCTGTTTCCACACCTCGTCGCGGACCGTGATCCGCAGGTCCCCGGCCGGGGCCAGTTCGCGCATCCCCCGGCCCCAGGAGGACAGGCAGGTCAGGGCGATCCCGACGGCGTCGTCACCCAGTGGCAGGAGCCGGGACAGCGACAGCGACGCCAGGGGTGCCTCCCAGTCCAAGGTGATGGTGGTGGGGGCGTCGAACAGGCCGGCCAGGGCGCCGTCGACGAGCTGGCCGAGGGCGTCGCGCAGCAGCCGGGTCTCATCGAGCAGCTGGCGGGCCGTGGCGTACCGGCAGTCGGCGACCAGGGTGTCGGTGGGGGCGGCCAGCAGGTGCCACAGGGCCGGCACCGTGGTCTCGGTCAGGGTCGTGGCACCGGTGGTGTACCCGGTCAGCTCCCGCAGCGCGGCCTTGAGGACCTGCTCCTCGACGGGACCGAACGGCACCGGCGACTCACCGACGCGCTGGGACCCCACGAGCCCACGCAGCAGGGTCAGCCAGCGCCCGAACAGGATCCCGGCCCGGGTGGCGGCCTGCTCCCGGTCCAGGAGTGCCCACCCGCTGGCCAGCGGCCCGAAGTCCAGGGGGTTGATGCGGGCAGGAAGTCCCGGGCCGACGGCAATCGGGCTGACCCCCAGGAGGTAGGCCAGCGGTTCGTACTCGTCCTTGGGGTCGCCCAAGATCAGGGCGCGGTAGCCGAAGTCGAGCATCCGCAGGATGAAGGCCTTGGTGGTGGCGGACTTGCCGCGGCCGGGTTTGCCGAAGCAGAACACGTTGGGGTTGGTCACGCCCACGTCCTCGCGCAGCACCCAGCCCATCGGGTCGGCGTAGAAGGCGCCGCCGGCCAGGACGTCGACGCCGATCTGGGCGCCGGTCGGGGGCAGGCCGGGGGCCGCGACCAGCGGCCAGTACACCGGTGCCTGATCCGAGGTCATCCGCCACGTGGAGACCGGCGGCCGCGGGGAGGCGGCCCACCCCCGCCCCAAGCGGCGTGGTCCGCGCGGCGGCGCCGGCCGGAACAGCCGCGCCGGCCGCCCTGGTGTCGGCGGGGTGGGGGTGGCAGGCAGGT
>JACXUW010000454.1 GCA_014763705.1 Micrococcales bacterium
TCGCTGCGCCGCTTCAGCATGCCGAGCGCGCGGTCGTCGGCCCGCCGGACGGGCGCGCCCCCGTCGAAGCCGGCGGCGATGACGGTGACCCGCACCTCGTCGCCGAGGGCGTCGTCGATGACCGCGCCGAAGATGATGTTGGCCTCCGGGTGCGCCGCCTCCTGGACCAGGCGCGCCGCCTCGTTGATCTCGAAGAGCCCGAGGTCGCTGCCGCCCTGGATGGAGAGGAGGACGCCGTGCGCGCCGTCGATGCTCGCCTCGAGCAGCGGGCTGGAGATCGCGAGCTCCGCGGCCTGCACCGCGCGGTCCTCGCCGCGGGCCGAGCCGATGCCCATGAGCGCCGAGCCGGCGCCCTGCATGACGGACTTGACGTCGGCGAAGTCGAGGTTGATCAGGCCCGGGGTCGTGATGAGGTCGGTGATCCCCTGGACACCGGAGAGCAGGACCTGGTCGGCGCTGCGGAACGCGTCGAGCATCGAGACGCCGCGGTCGCTGATCGAGAGCAGCCGGTCGTTGGGGATGACGATGAGGGTGTCGACCTCGTCGCGCAGCGCGGCGATGCCGGACTCGGCCTGGTTCGCGCGGCGGCGGCCCTCGAAGGTGAACGGACGGGTGACGACACCGATGGTCAGCGCGCCGAGGCCCTTGGCGATGCGCGCGACGACCGGTGCGCCGCCGGTGCCCGTGCCACCGCCCTCGCCGGCGGTGACGAAGACCATGTCGGCCCCCTTGAGGACCTCCTCGATCTCCTCCGCGTGGTCCTCGGCGGCCTTCTTGCCGACGTCCGGGTCGGCGCCGGCGCCGAGGCCGCGGGTCAGCTCGCGGCCGACGTCGAGCTTGACGTCGGCGTCGGACATGAGGAGCGCCTGCGCGTCGGTGTTGACCGCGATGAACTCGACACCCTTGAGGCCGACCTCGATCATCCGGTTGATGGCGTTGACGCCGCCGCCGCCGATGCCGACGACCTTGATCACGGCGAGGTAGTTCTGGGGTGCTGCCACGGGTTTGGCCTTCCACTTCGGTCACGGCGTGCAGGAGACCGGACAACCCTCCACCTGAGGTACAGGGTCACAGTTCGGTCACGGGGTGCGATGGGACGACGCTACGTCGCGCCCGGGGCTCCTGCACCCTCCCGCGGGGCGTGTCGCGACATCCTGCGCGGCAAATCCTGTCACGGCTCTCAGGACGCGTCACACCCGCCCCTCCAGCCCCACGAGGAACAGGGGTCTCAGCGCGTGACGGGGGTGTCCGGCGCGCTGACGTCGATGACCTTGGCCTTGGTCGTGAGCAGGGCACGCAGCACCCGGATCTTCAGCTCGGCGCCGTCCTCGCCGCCCCACACGACGGTGTGCCCGCGGGTCGTGAAGGTCACGAGGTCCGCACTGCTCACGGTGACCGACCGGACGTCCTTGGCGAGGTCCGGCGGCAGGTCGCGCAGGAGGGCGAGCGCCGCCTGGAGGGCCTGCGGGGTCATCGAGCGCGAGCCGGTCGCCGTGACGACCGGCACGCCGGCGGGAGCCTTGGCGACCTGACCGAAGGAGACCCCCGTCGCGTCCACGACCTCGAGTCGACCTTGAGGGTTCTTGACGACGATCGACGGCACCCGCGGGACGACCTCGACGACGAGCGTGCGCGGCCAGGACCGGCGCACCGAGACCTCGGCGACGGTGACCCGGGTGCGGACCGCCTGCTCGACGGCCGCGGTGTCGACCCGGACGAGCGGAGTGCCGGCCTCGACGTGGACCAGCGAGCGCACCTCCGCGGCCTCGGCGCCGGTGACGCCCACGACCTCGACGTCGTGCACGCCGAGGACGCCGGTCCAGCCGACGAGGTAGGCGCCACCTCCGACGAGGACGGCGACGAGGAGGAGGGACAGCACGCGCTGCCAGGGCCGGCGCCGTCGGGCCAGCGCCCGCTCGCGGAACCGGGAGGCGGAGGAGTCGAGCCCGCGGGGGCGCGGGCCGCGGGTCGCGGTGTGGCTCAACGGTCCTCCTCGGGGCGTCGGCGGAGGGCGTCGAGGATCAGGGGCCCGAGGCGGGTGACGTCGCCGGCGCCCACGGTGAGCAGCAGGTCACCGGGCGCGGCCTCCCCGGCGAGGAGCTCCACGGCCGTGGCGGGGTCGACCCCCACGTCGACCCGCCGGTCGCCGGGAAGGGCGGCGAGCGGCTCGCCGACGAGCGCGGAGGTGACGCCCGGCACCGGGTCCTCCCGGGCGCCGTAGACGTCGAGCAGCACGACGTGGTCGGCCGGGGCGAGCGCGGCGGCGAAGGCGTCGGCGAAGTCGCGCGTACGGCTGTACAGGTGCGGCTGGAAGACGACCCGCAGCCGCCCGCGCCCGCTGCGCCGGACGATGTCGGCCGCCGTGCCGACGACCGCGGCGACCTTGGCGGGGTTGTGCGCGTAGTCGTCGACGACCGTGACGCCGCCGACCTCGCCGCGCACCTCGAACCGGCGCCGGGCGCCGCGGAAGCCGGCGAGCCCCTCGAGGACCGCGGCGACCGGCTCGCCGAGGCCGGTGACCGCGGTGAGCAGGGCAGCGCAGGCGTTGGCGACGTTGTGCCCGCCGGGGACGGCGAGGAGGAGCTCGTGCTCCGTGCCGTCCGGGAGGGCGACGCGCGAGCGGGTGCCGAGTCCCTCCGGCGTGCTCTCGGTGACGCGCAGGTCGGCGCCCTCCCGGACGGCACGGAGCACGAGCTCCTCCTCGCCGTCCCCGGCGGGC
>JACXUW010000455.1 GCA_014763705.1 Micrococcales bacterium
CCCGGACTCCTTGCCCCCGGCAAGCGACCCCTTGCCGGTGGCAAGCGATCCCTTGCGCCCGGCACGCGATCCCGTGCGCGGGGCACGCGACCCCGTGCGCACGGCAAGTGATCCCTTGCGCGGGGCACGCGATCCCTTGCGCCGGGCAAGGAATCCCTTGCGTCGGGCACGGAGTCCGGGCCACCACCACATCTGGTGGGCGACCCGCGCCCGGGCCCGTCCGGACCGACCTCCGCAACCCCCAGATCTGGTGCCACACGCCTCACACCAGCCCCACAGATGGTGTTCCGACACGCCGAGCCGCGCCACCACGAGCCACCGCGCACCCCCTCTGACCTGCGCAAACAGCCGAACGGACGATCTTTACCCGCGCCTTCTTGCGTCGCAGGTCACACACGATGCATGATGAGCACAACATCTAGTGGTTACACCGCTGTAGTTCGTCCACATCTTGTGCACACGAAATCAGGGTCATCCACAGGTTGTTCACATGAGAGTCCACCAGTTCGTCCACAGGAGAGGGGGCCGAGGACCATGCACTGCCCGTTCTGCCGGCACACCGACTCCCGGGTCATGGACTCCCGCACGACCGACGACGGCGCGGCCATCCGCCGCCGCCGCCAGTGCCCGGAGTGCGGCCGCCGGTTCACCACCGTCGAGACCGCCAGCCTGAGCGTCGTCAAGCGCTCCGGCGCCACCGAGCCGTTCAGCCGCGCCAAGGTCCTCGTCGGCGTCCGCAAGGCCTGCCAGGGCCGCCCGGTCACCGAGGATGACCTCGCCATCCTCGCCCAGAAGGTCGAGGAGTCCATCCGCAGCGCCGGCTCCGCCGAGATCGACGCCCACGAGGTCGGCCTGGCCGTCCTCGAGCCGCTGCGCGAGCTCGACGAGGTCGCGTACCTGCGCTTCGCGAGCGTCTACCAGGCCTTCGACTCCCTCGAGGACTTCGAGTCGGCCATCACCCTCCTGCGCGCCGAACGCGAGGCGACCGCGCAGGAACCGCAGGCCACCGCGCCTGTCGGACCCCAGCAGTAGAACAGACACCAGGTCACCACCGCCCTCAGAGGGGGCAGAAGGAAGGGATACGCATGACCGAGACCGCCGGAGCACGTGCAGGTGCCCGCAAGTCCCCGCGCGCCAAGGGGGTGAAGATCGAACGGATCTACACCACCCCCGGCGTCCACCCCTACGACGAGGTGACCTGGGAGAAGCGCGACGTCGTCCAGCAGAACTGGAAGACCGGCGAGACGATCTTCGAGCAGCGGGGCGTCGAGTTCCCCGACTTCTGGAGCGTCAACGCCTCCACGATCGTCACGACGAAGTACTTCCGCGGCGCCGTCGGCACCCCGGAGCGGGAGACCGGGCTCAAGCAGCTCATCGACCGCGTCGTCCTCACTTACGTCAAGGCCGGCAAGGACTTCGACTACTTCTCCAACGCCGAGGACGCCGAGATCTTCGAGCACGAGCTGACGTACGCCCTGCTGCACCAGGTGTTCAGCTTCAACTCGCCGGTCTGGTTCAACGTCGGCACCAAGAGCCCGCAGCAGGTCAGCGCCTGCTTCATCCTCTCGGTCGACGACTCGATGGACTCCATCCTCAACTGGTACAAGGAGGAGGGCTTCATCTTCAAGGGCGGCTCGGGCGCGGGCCTCAACCTCTCGCGCATCCGCTCCTCCAAGGAGCTGCTGTCCTCCGGCGGCACCGCCTCCGGCCCGGTCTCGTTCATGCGCGGCGCCGACGCCTCCGCGGGCACCATCAAGTCCGGTGGTGCCACCCGCCGCGCGGCGAAGATGGTCGTCCTCGACGTCGACCACCCGGACATCGTCGAGTTCGTCGAGACCAAGGCGCGCGAGGAGGACAAGATCCGCGCCCTGCGCGACGCCGGCTTCGACATGGACCTCGGCGGCAAGGACATCACCTCGGTCCAGTACCAGAACGCGAACAACAGCGTCCGGGTCACCGACGCCTTCATGCGCGCGGTCGAGGAGGGCACCGAGTTCGGGCTCACCTCGCGCAAGGACGGCTCGGTCATCGAGTCCGTCGACGCTCGCGAGCTCATGGGCAAGATCGCCAAGGCCGCGTGGGAGTGCGCCGACCCGGGCATCCAGTACGACGACACGATCAACGACTGGCACACCAACCCCGAGACCGGCCGGATCACCGCGTCCAACCCGTGCTCGGAATACATGTCGCTCGACAACTCCTCGTGCAACCTGGCCAGCCTCAACCTGCTGAAGTTCCTCAAGGACGACGACACCTTCGACGCCGTCACCTTCCAGAAGGTCGTCGAGCTCGTCATCACCGCGATGGACATCTCGATCTGCTTCGCCGACTTCCCGACCGAGCCGATCGGCAAGACCACCCGCGACTACCGCCAGCTCGGCATCGGCTACGCCAACCTCGGCGCGCTGCTCATGGCCACCGGCCACGGCTACGACTCCGAGGGTGGCCGCGCGCTCGCCGCGACGATTACCTCGCTGCTCACCGGTGCCGCCTACAAGCGCTCCGCCGAGATGGCCGCGGTCGTCGGACCGTACGCCGGGTACGCCCGCAACGCCGACGCCCACAAGCGGGTCATGCGCAAGCACGCCGCCGCCAACGACGCCGTGCGCACGCTCGGCACGATGGACAAGGACATCCACCGGGTCGCCACGAAGGCCTGGGACGAGGTCGTCAAGCTCGGCGAGAAGAACGGCTACCGCAACGCCCAGGCGTCGGTGC